>JAFVZF010000003.1 GCA_017508305.1 Paludibacteraceae bacterium
GGTACATAGACCAAATGCGTCGTCCTGCCTACCTATCGGCTCCTCTACCCATTAGTTGGAAACGTGCCGACTATGCCGAAGGAGTAAGAAGTGTGGTACGCTTAGAAGACAAAGTAAGCGGTCCTATCGACCTAAAAACTGCGCTACAATTCTTGCTCCAACAAGAAGGCACCGCCAGCAACGATGTCATCCCATGCAAAAAGTTCAAGGTTCCTGTCAATATCGACAACTTGATAAAACAAGGTGCCATTACCGAGGCTGACAGGGACAAAATTGCCCCCGAAATGATTATCGACCTATCGAACAAACGCTACCTGACCAAAAGCGAAGTGATGATATTGGAGATGATTGCACAAAACAATTGGGAGCGTCCCATCTACTTTGCCGTTACCGTTGGATCGGAAATGCACTTAGGCATGACCCGCAACTTCCAATTGGAAGGGTTGGCCTATCGAATTGTTCCTTATAAAGAAGCCGGTAGCCAAGGGGTTGTATCCAGCCGACACATGTACGAAAACATGATGAACCATTTCCGCTTTGGCGGCATCGACAATCCTTCTATCTACTTGGACGAGAACAGCGCACGCATGTGCAGAGCGCATCGACAAATGTTCGACTCGCTTATCGAGCAATTACTCAAAGAAGGAGAGAAGGAAAAAGCTTTAAAAGCATTGGACTATTGTATGGAACAAATTCCCGGCAGTACGCTTCCACATAACTACGCATCGTCGTCGTTTGTAAGCTACTACTACCAATTGGGGCAAAAAGAAAAGGCACAACAATTGTCCGACGAAATTGGAGCAAGGGCAGAAGACAATTTGCGCTATTTAAATACGCTCAACTTGCAACAACGCCGCAGTGCTTCCGATGAAATCACCCGTAACTTGGCAGCTATTCAACAATTGGCATTTGCTGCCGAAAAGTACAACATAACCGATTACATCAAATATTACGAACTAATGTCTACCTACTCACCCTTGTACAATTCTATTCAGTAGTATGTGGATTGAACAGATGCCTAATTGGGTAAGAAGGTTGTACCCTACGGTTTGTTGGCGCAAAGAAGATGCTAACAAAACGCTATACTTGACTTTTGACGATGGACCCAATACCACCATTACCCCTTGGATATTGGACCAATTGGATGAATTGGGGGTGAAAGCAACTTTTTTTTGCATTGGTAACAATGCAGAAAAATATCCCGATTTGGTAAAAGCCATTATAGAAAGGGGGCATACCATCGGCATGCATGGTTACAGCCATACGCGTGGTTTATACAAAAATACCGCTGTCTTTTTACAAGACATTGAGCAATGTGCAAAATGGGTAAAAAGCAACCTGTATCGTCCACCTCATGGTAGAATAACGCCCAAACAAGCAAAACTACTATCCAAAACATACACGGTTGTTCTTTGGGATGTTATCACACGCGATTATGATGCAAGTTTATCGCCTCAGGAAGTAGAGAAGATTGCTCTAAAATACACACGGAATGGTTCAATTGTTGTTTTTCACGACTCCATCAAAGCCCAAAAGAACATGCAATATGTTTTTCCGCGCGCCGTTAAACAATGGCTATCAGAAGGATACACCTTTGCAACTCTAAATGACTAAAGTTGCGAGTAAGCGAGAGCAATGATAAGCTTGCTTAATCATTGCCGAGCGGGAGCAACTTCATGAAATGCGAAGCATTGAATAAACAACTAAACGACTAAACAAAAAAAAATATGAACATCTTACTATTAGGATCGGGCGGTAGAGAACACGCCCTTGCATGGAAAATAGCACAAAGCAAATTAGTAGAACAACTATACATTGCTCCCGGCAATGCAGGAACATCTCAAGTGGGAACCAATGTCAATATAAGTGCAGAAGACTTTGATGCTATCAAAGATTTTACCCTATCCAATGGCATCGACATGGTAGTGGTTGTTCCCGAGGCTCCTTTTGTAAAAGGCATTAGCGATTTCTTTAAGAACGATGCACAACTTCACCAAATTCCGGTAGTAGGTCCCTCCAAGTTTGGCGCACAAATGGAAGGCAGCAAAGAATTTGCCAAACAATTTATGATGCGTCACGGCATCCCTACCGCTGCCTACCAAGCATTTACCAAAGAAACGCTTCAGGATGGCATTGCCTTTTTGCGTACCTTAAAAGCACCCTACGTACTCAAAGCAGATGGATTGGCAGCCGGCAAAGGTGTGCTGATTTTACCCACCTTGCAAGAAGCAGAAAAAGAACTTACCGAGATGCTAAACGGCATGTTTGGTGCAGCCAGCGCAACCGTTGTTATCGAAGAATTTTTATCGGGCATTGAATGTTCTGTTTTTGCCCTGACCGATGGCAAAGATTACGTTATTTTGCCCGAAGCCAA
This sequence comes from Paludibacteraceae bacterium, assembly GCA_017508305.1. GTDB lineage: Bacteria > Bacteroidota > Bacteroidia > Bacteroidales > Paludibacteraceae > Enterocola. The sequence continues at coordinate 2,375 of JAFVZF010000003.1, forward strand.
GGATTACAAACGCATTGGCGAAGGCGATACCGGCTTAAATACCGGTGGCATGGGATCGATATCTCCCGTTAGCTTTGCCGACAAATCCTTTATGCAAAAAGTCGAAGAACGCATTGTAAAACCAACCATCGATGGATTACACCAAGAAAATATCGACTACAAAGGTTTTGTCTTCTTTGGACTCATCAAAGTAAACGACGATCCCTACGTTATCGAATACAATGTACGTATGGGCGACCCGGAAACCGAATCGGTAATGCTACGTTTAGAGAACGACCTCGTAGCATTGTTCCAAGCTACCTTTAATGGAACATTAAAATCGCAAGTTATCCGTCATGATCCTCGTTATGCAGTAAGCGTAATGTTGGTATCCGGAGGTTACCCCGGCGATTACGAAAAAGGGAAAGTCATTAGTGGACTGGACGAGGTAACCGATAGTTTGGTCTTTCATGCCGGCACCACCCAAAAAGACGGTGCTGTTGTCACCGCCGGAGGCCGTGTAATGACTGTAAGCTCGTACGGAAAAACCAAGGACGAAGCGCTTGCACAATCTTTTATCGGAGCACAAAAAATCAACTACGAGGGCAAATACTTTCGTCGTGATATTGGTTTTGATTTGCAGTAAACCATGTACAAAACAGGAGAAAATAAATCGGTGGTATCATTAGCAGGTGCTGTCATCCTCACCCTGCTAATGGGTATTGCCGTATGGGCACCGGCATTTATATCCTCCCCTGCCTTTTTATTAACACAAGGGGGAGGTGCTCTGTACCGCGCTATAACCCCTTTGTTTACTCCTTACATCGCTTCTGTCATTACCATTGTTCTCTTAATTGGGATGGGTGTTTTTTTGTGCTGGCAAGCATCCCATTATCGTTTGGTAAGAACCACATCGGTATTACCCGTCTTCTTTATGCTATTTCTACCGGGATTATTTTTATCGGAACATGGTATAAGTCCGGGGGTACCTGCCTGTTTGTGCCTACTTGTCGCATTTTCGCGTATAATTGCCGGTTTTCATTCGGAAGATGCCCAGTGGCGATCGCTCGAAATGGGACTATTTATCGCCCTTGCCACCCTTTTTGCTCCCACCTATGCCTACTACATACCACTTTGTTGGATAGGCATGCACCTACTTAATCGCCTTACTTTCCAAAATTTACTCGCATTTATCGTTGGTTTAATAACCCCCTACCTACTATATATCGGTTTCTTGCTTTTGACCGATCAAGCCAACGAGTTGCAGCATCAATGGGATATTTTAAGCCACCAATTTTGTATCGAATGGCTATGGAACATGCACGAAACAGTGCTACTTTGCCTGATAGGCATCGCATTAGTAGTGGCGTTGATAGGATTTTTACACCAACATACCGACCGCATCCATCCTCGTGCCATCGTATCTTTTGCCTTTGTGCTATCATGGGGAGCTTTTGTTCTCAGCCTTTTGTACCACAACGCACACCATATCCTTCCATTGTGCCTATTTGCTTCTTTACTGCTTACCCAGTATTTTTACTATCGTAGTAAAAAAATAACCACTCTGTTCTTTTACGCCTTTATTGGTAGCTGCCTGTTTGTTTATCTTACGCAATTTGCAGCCTAATCCCCTACTACTATGGACACGGCCCTTATCGGATTAGCCACTTACGGATACATAGGCCTGTTTATTGCCTCTTTTTTATCGGCAACTATATTGCCGTTTAGCTCTGAGGTTGTATTTACCACATTACTATACGCCGCCCCCGGCAATAGCTGGATATACATAATGGTCGCCACTGCAGGCAATTCTTTGGGGGCATTTACATGCTATGCCTTGGGACGATTGGGAAAACTAAGATGGATTGAGCGTTACCTCCATATTTCGTCCGAGAAAATTGAACAATGGAAGGAACGTCTTACACAACATGCCACATGGGCGTGTTTCTTTACTTTTCTACCTTTTATCGGTGATATTATTGCCGTTTGTGCCGGTTTTTTACGTACCCCTATTGCTCCTACCTTTTTATTGATTACCATTGGCAAAGCCATCAGGTACTTGCTATGGATAGCAGCTACCTATTGGGTGTTTGTATAAAAAAATCAGGCTGAATCACATTGTTTATGACTCAGCCTGATCGTATATGGACAACTACAACTTATAAGTTCATCACTTTTACCACTACACCATTTGATCGTACAATGTACAGACCTTTGGCTGGCAAGGTAAATTGCAACAAACTATCGTTGGCTACTGCTTTTGCCACCATGATGCTGCCATGGTATAGCACAACTTGTTCCCCTTGTTGCAGGCCTTGTATCGATAGCACATCGTTTTGTACATACACTACAAGATTAGCCGCTGTTTCGGGAGCCCAAGTAGGCACATCTTCTGGTTGCTCGGGTTCTACAGGTTGTTCGGGTTGTTCTTGCTCTTCGGCAACCACGATGCGCAAGCTATATTCGCTATTTACCCCTTGCTGTCCTACAAATGTATAGGCAGACTCCGAAAGGTTGTGAACAACTTCTTCGCCTCTCATCAAGTACACAGTGGCATTGGCAATTGTTTTGGGCATGCGCAACTCATAGCTACCTGCTTCAACCATATTAAGGAATAGGTTGCTCACAGCCACATTGTCCACCAACTTCGCATCATACATGGCCAATTGGTAGTCGTACGCTTCAATCCATAGCGAAGTATAGGTATTGAAATCGCCATTTTTTACCAAATCTTTTTCAATTTCGTATGCATCTGTTGCATTTTCCGATACAGAGATAAATAAGTTATCGGCATCCAACACATCGGCGCCTTCTTTATTAAAGCTTAGTTGAATGAGCTCTGATGTCTGCTGTGCTTGCTCAGAGCGAACATTGCTTTGTTCGGTTGTTTGTACAAAGTCTACCACTTTGGTGGTACCCTCTTTTACCTGCATAACAAAAGCACTACCCGGAGCCAAGACAGCATCTGCAGCGTTGATGGCTACATATTGAGATACGTTCGATTTATTATTGCCTCCGTTGCGCAACACTTGGATAACTCCATTTACACCATCCAAAGAAGCATTGCAAGTATAAGGGTTAGACAACAAGTTCCATCCCAAATCGTCGATAGGTCTGCTATTGGCAGAAGCATAACCAATCGCTTCTACTGTTACTACATCAAATACATCGTTTGGATTCTTGGCTCGCATACGAAGCGTACGATGGGTGTCATTATCGACTAACACCATGTAACCCATACCCGGTTTCAAGCTTTCGCCTGCTTCAAAGGCCTGCCATGTACATTTGCTACCTCTTTGCGATACCACACCATAATCGGCACGATTTTGTCCTGCAAAATAGTTAAATAGGTAATGTACGTCGTTGGTTAATTTATTGCCATTGCTATCGTACACACCATTAAAAGCATCAACCTCAAATGGAACAGCAATTGCATACCAATAACCTTTAACGACAGCACCAACACTGATTTCTTTCTCCAAACTTGCAGTTGCATTTTCTTTAAATACAACCTGAACACCCTCCAATTTAGAAATCTGACCAGATCCTTTGTTTGACATATCGGCACTTGCTTTGATAAGCAGGTCGTTCATGGTAATATCGCCAGTTAATACCAAATTACCACTGTGTTCGACAGTAACATTACCGATAGCATAGCCTTGAGCATCTAAACGAACTACCTCACTAATATTGATATCTTCGTTTACATCGTCCAATAGCACTACTTCTTCGTCGTTTTGAGCAAAGTCTTTAATAGCGTCGTTTAAGGTTGCATACAATTCGCTACCAATTCTTGCCACACCTGAGTAAGTTGTAACGTTTAATGCTGTGCTCCATGCTGAATAATTGTTGATGATAGCACCTTCTTTATCTAACGCTTTAACACGACAAGTATAGGTGGTATTTTCTGCAAGCTCGGCAAAAACAAAAGCATTGTTGGCTGTTTCTATTTCTTTCATCACATCTTCGCCCAAGGTAAGTTCTACTTGGTACATAGTAGCATCTGCCACAGCGTCCCATGTTAGCTCAAAACTATTTTTGGTAATCTTTTCTGCATCTGCAGCTAAATTTTGAGGAGTTTCTAACAAGGTAAGCACTTGCACATAATCGCCATAAGCCGATTCGCAATTGGCAGAAATAGCCTTAACTCGTACGTTGTAAACAGTATTAGCTGTTAAACTTTCAAAGCCAACTTTGTTGCCTGCCACCTCAACGTATGTGGCATTCGCCTTGTTGGCATCCGAAAGTTCTGCCACGTAACCTGTTGCACCTTGTACAGCGTTCCATGTAGCATCAAAAGCATGAGCGGTCATATTTTGTGATTGTACATTTTCGGGCACTGCCAAAACAGTAGTAACCGTTACAAATTCGCTCCATTCCGAGACATCTGCTTTGTTATTGGCTGTAGCACGTACACGCACATTATAAGTGGTGCAAGGATTCAAAGTAGCAAAAACGTACGACAAATTGGTAGCATCGTAAGTTCCTACCACATTGTTATCGGCATCCGACAATTCTACTTGATACCCATGTGCGTAATCGTCGCCTTTGTTCCAATTCGCTTGAAAGCCATTCGCAGCAATATTAGAGATGGACAAATCTTTAGGAGCATTTAATTTCCCGTATGCTTTCACAGTAAGAGTTTGACCGGCAATGGTAATGGTTTCGGTAATTGCACCCACTTTGGTAGGCGTTACCTTTACTTCTATGTTGGTTGTTTGATTGGCAACACCACAGGCATTGATAGCTGACGGAGACTAACCACATTAGCACCAATGGCAGATGCAGCAAAATTTTCATTTACATTGGTAGTAGTAACAAAAACATGGTTGGCTTTGCCTTGATTAAACGTACCTGATTGCCCCATCAAAATACTTCCTAAATCGATGGCATTATTTTGCAGGCTAACACCTCCAAAAGTAGCTATGGGTTTGTAGGTGAAAGTAAGATTCTTGATGTATTTATTAGACATTGTCCCGGAAAATTTAATTTTTGTCGCATCGGGATCAATATCGACAGAATAAGGCTTATAATTATTCTTATCCAACTCAACATTTATCAATTTTGAAGACCATGAACCATTTACATATTGGTACAGGAATAATTTTCCTACAAGTCCCCACTTTTCATTCTTGGCATCAAATTCTACTTTTGTTGATGGAAATGCAATTTCTATATCTTTATTTGTATTCAATGCGGTATAATCCCCTAAACCAGAAACCGTCAAATCACCATCTGTATATTGCGGTGTACTTTTACACTGTCCCCACACATTCACAAAACAACCTATCAATGCTATTAGCGTAATAAACTTTTTCATATCTATTTTATTTATTATCGGTAAAAATTAATATTCGTAATCTACACAAACACGTGCCGTTACCACCTTTTTGATATAGGCTGCTGCAGCCACGTGCAAAGGATGCACTTGATAAGCATTTAATGCTTCTACAGTAGGGAACGTGCAATTTAGCACCACATCATAGTTAGAAGCCGGGGTTTCGGGATGATTAACACCCACTTCGATGCTTACAAGTCCTTCTATTTGACCGGCAAGCGCTTCTAAACTTTGTTGGATGATTTGGGCATTTTCTTGCTTGGTTTTTCCCTCGGCTGTTTCCGAGAGTTGCCACATTACTAAGTGTCTTATCATAACCTTTCTGTTGAAAATCGTACGAAATTATTTCATTTTTACGTATTTAAACCAATTTTTATTTCTTTTATTGTGGCAAACGGCAAAAAAAACTACTTTTGGCAAACAATTCATTCTTGCATCCGTTTGCATATGTTACATTTGTAATAATATTGAAACAATATAAACAAAAAAATATGGTGAAAATTGACGAACTATACCAACAACAAGGAGAGTATTTTTTATCGGGCGAGACCTTTCACATCGACCACAGAAAAAAAGCCTTGCAGCAACTAAGGCAGAGCATTCTTAGGCACCAAACTGACATAGAAAGTGCATTGCAATTGGATTTAGGTAAATCAAAGGCAGAAGCCTATATGACAGAAATAGGGATGACCTTATCTGCCATTCGGCACCAACTGACACACCTAAAAAAATACAGCAAACCACGTAGAGTGTGCACCGCTATTTCCTCTTTCCCCTCTAAAGGATACATAGTGCCAGAGCCCTATGGACGTGTACTGATTATGTCGCCATGGAACTATCCTTTTTTACTTTGCATGGATCCCTTGGCAAGTGCCATTGCTGCCGGCAATTGCGTCATGGTAAAACCGGCTAACACCTCCAAGCATACCTCCATGGTTATTGCCCGGATTATTGCCGAAACCTTTCCACCACAACACGTGGCATGTATTCCGGGCGGCAGCGAAAATTGCAACCAACTGCTTAACCATCGTTTTGATTACATTTTTTACACCGGCAGCCCACGAGTAGGCAAGTTGGTTATGGAAAAAGCTTCCCATTTTTTAACCCCCGTTACATTGGAGTTGGGAGGAAAAAGCCCCTGTATCATCGACAGCACTGCTAATGTCGACTTAGCGGTTAAACGTATGCTTTTTGGCAAAAGCCTAAACGCAGGTCAAACGTGCGTAGCTCCCGATTACTTATTGGTACAATCCTCTGTTAAAGAAAAAGTGATAGAACGATTCAACTACTATAGCAAGAAATTTTGGGGCAAACATCCAACCGACAATCCCAACTACCCCCGCATTATCAACCAACACCATTACGAAAGGCTACTCGCTTACCTGTCTAATGGCGATATTCTTTGTGGTGGCGACTACGATAATCAACGTTTAAAAATAGAACCTACGTTATTGGGGGTCAGCGACTATGCTGCACCCGTTATGCAAGAAGAAATTTTCGGACCTATTCTTCCCCTTATCGAGTTTAACCTATTAGAAGATGCCATCAACTGCATTAGACAATACGAAAAACCATTGGCGCTGTACCTATTTTCCAATAGTCCACACGCTCAACAGCTGTTTGCCCAACAAATACCATTTGGTGGAGGTTGCATCAACGACACCATTATGCACCTATCAGAAGAGAATCTACCTTTTGGCGGTGTGGGTAACAGTGGCATGGGCTGCTACCATGGGAAAGCGGGATTTGACACCTTTACCCACTATAAGAGCGTGCTCAAAAGAGGTACATGGATGGACCCGGCATTTCGCTACCAACCCATTGGCAACTTGAAAATGTGGCTTGTTAGTAAGTTTTTACGCTAACCTCCCTATATTATCGATAATTTCGTTATTTTTGTTCGAAATTTAACCTTGTATATATGCTAAAAATTGGAACTACACTATCGCCCATTGGCAAAAAAGCCTTGCTATGCGGTTCGGGCGAATTGGGCAAAGAAGTTGCCATCGAATTACAACGTTATGGTATCGAAGTTGTTGCTTTGGACCGTTACGACAACGCTCCTGCCATGCAAGTGGCCCACAGAAGTTACACCCTAAACATGTTAGATGGGGCGGCACTTCGTAGCATCATCGAACAAGAAAAGCCCGATTTTATTATTCCCGAAGTAGAAGCCATTGCAACCCCTACATTGGTAGAGTTAGAAAAAGAGGGCTACAACGTTATTCCTACTGCCAAGGCTGCATGGCTTACCATGAACCGCGAAGGCATCCGCAAATTAGCTGCCGAAGAGTTGGGATTGCCCACCTCTAACTATAAATTTGCCTCTACACGCGAAGAATTTGACCAAGCCATTCAAGAAATTGGCATTCCTTGTGTGGTAAAACCCATTATGAGCTCGTCGGGCCATGGTCAAAGCACCGTTAAAACAGCTGCCGATATCGATGCAGCATGGAAAGAAGCACAAGAAGGCGGTCGTGCCGGAGCCGGACGCGTAATTGTAGAGGGTTTTGTTAAGTTCGATTACGAAATTACCTTACTTACCGTTCGTCATTCGGGCGGAACCACCTTTATCAATCCCATTGGACACCACCAAGTAAATGGCGACTACCGTGAGTCGTGGCAACCACAAGCCATGTCGGAAGTGGCATTGCAAAAAGCACAAGCCATTGCCAAAGCCATTACAGATGCGTTGGGTGGTTGGGGCATTTTTGGTGTCGAAATGTTTATTTGCGGCGACGATGTTATTTTCAGCGAGGTTTCACCCCGCCCGCACGACACCGGTATGGTAACCATGATATCGCAAGACCTTTCGGAATTTGCACTCCATGCTCGTGCTATTTTGGGCTTACCTATTCCATCTGTACGTTTCTTTGGTGCCTCGGCATCCAAGGCCATTGTAGTAGAAGGCGACACTGACAAGGTGGTATTTAGCAACTTAGAACAAGTATTATCCGAAGAAAACGTACAAATTCGTATCTTTGGAAAACCCGAAGTTAAAGGTCATCGTCGATTAGGCGTTATCTTAGCTTCCGACGAAACCGTAGAAAAAGCCCTCGAAAGAGCCGAGCGTGCCTACGCCAAACTGCAAGTAGAAGTATTACCAAGATAAGATTGCTTTACAGTGACTAATCGGTTAATCGACTAATCGATAACTAAAAAAATCTCAGCTGTTGCTGAGATTTTTTGTTATTTCTCCTTTATTCAAATGCTTCGCATTTTTATGAAGTTTGGCGGCGGTTAGCTTCGCTCATGTTGCTCACGTTCGGCATAATCAATGTAAACATTGCTTCTGCTCTCGCTTAATCGCAACTGTCAGCATAGAAAATAAATTTTCTCTGCATTCAACTTACACAAACTTTCTCAACTCTCATTTTTTTCTTACCTTTGCCCCAAATTTCGTAAATGCTTGTAAATTATGGGTAAAAATCTTGTTATTGTCGAATCTCCAGCTAAAGCAAAAACCATCGAGAAGTTCTTAGGACC
>JAFVZF010000069.1 GCA_017508305.1 Paludibacteraceae bacterium
GTAATGGTGCTGTTTATGCGCTCGTCTTTTGTGCCTTCTGTAATGCCAAATACACGTTCTCCCAATTGAACAATCTTATCGGCTTTTTGCTCGCGCATCACATTCATAAGTCGTGGAAGTACCAACACAAGAGTTTGACCGTGAGTGGTGCCAGTTAGGGCAGTAATTTCGTGACCTATCATGTGAGTAGCCCAGTCTTGTGGCACGCCCATGGCTACAAAACCATTTAGCCCCATCGTGGCGCACATCATAAAGCTTGCCATGGCGTCGTAGTTGCATTGATTTTCTTGAATCTTAGGTGCAATCTCTATGAGCGTTTGCAAGATGCCTTCTGCCCAACGGTCCATTAGGGGCGAACAATTGGTAACGGTCAGGTACTGTTCTATCACATGCACAAAGGTATCGGCTATACCACAAGATACTTGAAAGGCAGGAAGCGTAAAGGTGCTTTCGGGGTCTAAAATAGAGAATACCGGATAAGTGTTGTAGAAACCATATTTTTCGCCCGTTGCGTTGTTCGATATTACTGCGCCTTTGTTCATTTCAGAGCCCGTGGCAGGCAAGGTCATAACGCTGGCAAAGGGTAGGGTACCGTTTAGCAAACTGGGGTTTAACACCAAGTCCCAAGCATCGGCTTCTATCACAGCAGCTGCGGCAATCAGTTTTGTTCCATCAAGTACGCTACCACCGCCTACGGCCAAGATAAAATCAATTTTTTCTTCTTTACAAACCTGTACAGCTTTGCGTAGTGTTTCTACTTTTGGGTTGGGCTCGATGCCCCAAAATTCAATGTGATCAAAGCCTTCTAATGCGGCTTTAACTTGGTTGTACACACCATTGTTTTTTACGCTGCCGCCGCCAAAGGTTACTAGGATGCGTTTGCCTGCAGGTAATTCTTTGGCTAACTTGGCAATTTGTCCTTTGCCAAAAATAAGTTTGGTGGTATTTTGAAAGGTGAAATTTTTCATAATTATTTATCCTTTAATATAATCTAAAATTTGTTCTGCGTGAATCTTTGTTTTTATTTCCTTTGGTGTGAAAATCTTTTCGATAAAGCCTTCTTCGTTGACCAAATAGGTGGTGCGAAGCGTGCCAATGGTGCGGCGGCCGCAGGCTACCTTTTCGCCCCAGCATCCCAAGGTTTGTAAAAGCGTAGTATCTACATCGGCTATTAAAGGAAAATCAAGCCCCTGTGCATCGGCAAATTTCTTTTGCGCTGCTTCTTTGTCTTTGCTTACACCAATAATTTCATAACCAGCTGCTTGTAACTCTGCTTTGTGTGCTTGCAACGAACAAGCCTCTGCAGTACAGCCTGGTGTGTTGGCTTTGGGATAACTGTAAAGCACTATTTTTTTACCTTTATAATCACTCGCTTTAATTTCGTTTCCGTTTTGGTCCTTGCCCAAAATCTCTGGAATTTTATCGCCTATGTTCATGGTGTTTAATGTTGCGATTAAGTGAGAGCAAAAACAAGTTTACTTGGTTTTGCCGAACGTGAGCAACATATTACATGATTTTAGGCATCGGTTCAGCATAACCCATGTAAACATGGTTTCTGCATTCACCTCGCACTAAAATTCATGAAATGCGGAGCATTGAATAATGTTGATTGGTTCGTGTTACAAAGGTTGTAATTATTTTTGAAAATAAAGATTAAATTGATCGATAAAGCATATCTTTGTTTACAATTAGTCAGTTTTTTGGCACACAATTTGCCAATTTATTTATAAAAAATAGACGATTATGAAAATTACAGATAACATCAGGTACATAGGTGTCGATGATACCACGCTCGACTTATTCGAAAGTCAATACATCGTTCCCAACGGCATATCGTACAATTCATATCTTATATTGGACGATAAAATCGCCATTATGGATTGTGTGGATAAACGCAAAGAGGCGCAGTGGCTTGCTAATCTTACAGAAGTACTTGCAGGCAAAACGCCAGATTATCTTATTGTTCACCACATGGAGCCGGATCATAGCGGTTGCATAGAAACATTGATGAACAAATATCCAAACTTACAAATAGTTACTTCTGCCATAGCAAAACAAATGTTGGCGCAATTCTTTTTCAATTTCGACTTTGCAGGTCGCATCATTACCATAAAAGAGGGCGATACCCTTTCGCTTGGCAAGCATACACTTCAGTTTATCATGGCGCCGATGGTGCATTGGCCCGAGGTGTTTGTTAGCTACGAACAAAGCGAAAAGATTCTTTTCTCTGCCGATGCCTTTGGTAAATTTGGTGCGTTGAGCCACGAGGAAGAGTGGGCATGCGAAGCCAGACGTTACTACTTTAATATTTGTGGTAAATATGGAGCACAAGTGCAAGCATTACTTAAAAAGGTTGCTACATTAGACGTTGATCAAATTTGCCCACTTCACGGGCCTATTTTACATGAAAATTTAGGTTATTACATTTCATTATACGATACTTGGAGCAGTTATAAGCCTGAGACTGAGGGTGTTTTCATTGCGTATGCTTCTATTTATGGAAATACCGCCAATGTGGCAAAAGAAATAGCAGAAAAACTGACAGAAAAAGGCATTAAAGTGAGTGTAGCAGACCTTTGTCGAAGTGATATGGCAGAAGCCATAGAAGATGCGTTTAAATACGATCGCATGATAGTGGCAGCTTCATCATACGAGGGCAGTGTAATGCCTGTAATGTATGATTTCTTACATCACTTACGGCACAAAAACTTCCAAAAACGCAAAGTGGGTATAGTAGAAAATGGCTCTTGGGCACCTTCGGCAGGGCGCGTTATGCGTAAAATGCTTGAAGAAATGAAAGAGATAGAAATAGTTTCTCCTATGGTAACCCTTCGCTCTGCCCTTAAACCAACCGATACAGACACTGTAAATGAACTAGTTAAAGAAATGGGTAAATAATATTTTTACCCATTATTTATTTGCTAATAACTAACTAATGATTATTTTTGTTGCATAAAATTAAATTTTATACAATCTAATTAAATCACCCTTATTTTAAAAAACATGAATATTTATCAGTTTACTATCAAAGATGCCAAAGGTAACGAAATTTGCATGTCGCAATACAAAGGGAAAGTGTTACTCATTGTAAACACAGCGACGGGGTGTGGATTTACACCTCAGTACAAAGGATTACAAGAGCTATATGAAAAATATAAAGAACA
>JAFVZF010000070.1 GCA_017508305.1 Paludibacteraceae bacterium
AGAAGATGCCGAAAATCTGCAAGCCCAGTTTGCCAACTTAGATCAGGTCGCCGCCTATGTATGTGCCAGCTACGGCCAAAAATGGCGCATCAATCTATTTGGCGGCTATATCAAAACCTTAGGAAGCGACCAAGAGTGCCTTTCGTATTATGGAACCGGTACCGATGTCAGCGACATTATCAAGGCGGCAGCTTCGGTCGAATTTAACTACAAAGGACTAAACGTAGGGCTCGAAGCCGAATATACCAACGCTGCCTATGGTCATTGGGAGGGCAAAAAAATAACCCCTGATTATCGTGTCGATAATATCAGGGGCGTATTGCGGGTAACCTATAGTTTAAGCCACACTTGGAATAAATAATTCGACTAATCGACTAATCGTTTAATCGTTGAATCGATCGATTCATCGTATTTTTATTACGATTTAACGATTATTCGGACTTCGCCCTCATGAAGTTTGGCGGCGCCTCGGCATAGTTCAAACAAGTTTGACTCTGCTCTCGGCTTGCACAAACTTTCTGCAATTTAACGTTGCGAAGCAACAAGCAACAAGCGACTAAACGCCTAAACGACTAAACGCCTAAACGTCATTTTACAGCAAATTGGTACTAAAATAACGCTCGATGCGGTCTGCCAAAACAGTGGCAACACGTTTTTCTCTGCCGTATTTATTTGCCATTTGAATAGCAGCCCATACATTGGCACCAGAAGAAGTACCACACAACAATCCGTACACTTCTGCCATTTTGCGTGTGGTATAAATGGCATCGGCATCCGAAACTTCTACCACCTCATCAATGAGCGAAGTATCCAATACCTCAGGAACAAAACCATCGCCAATGCCCTGAATTTGATGCAAGCCCGGTTCGTGTCCCAACAACGCCGATACATCTTTTGGCTCTACTGCCACCACTTTTATGTTTGGATTTTTTTCTTTTAAAAATTTACCGATACCCTGTAAAGTACCTCCACTACCCAATCCTGACACAAAAATATCGATTTTTCCCTCCATTTGTTCCCACAATTCTACCGCAGTGGTTTGATAGTGAATAGCAGGATTATTGGGATTGACAAATTGTTGCGGAATAAATGCGTTGTCGCCCAATTCGGCTGCCAGTTCCTCGGCTTTTTTTACCGCTCCATCGAGGCTTAACTCTTTGGGGGTCAGTTCTAACCCTGCACCCAAACAACGAATAATGCGCTTGCGCTCTTCGCTCATATTTTCGGGCATTACAATAATAACCTTATAGCCTTTTCGCACACCGACCAAAGCCAAACCAATACCGGTATTACCCGATGTGGGCTCTATAATAGTCATACCGGGTTTGAGTTTTCCCTGTAATTCGGCTTGCTCGATCATGTTTTTAGCAACCCTGTCTTTAATACTGCCACCCGGGTTTAAGAACTCTGCTTTTCCAAAAATGTTTAAATCATCACTTACCTTTAACAAAGGTGTCTTTCCTATTAAATCGATAATGTTCATATGTTTGTTTATTCGTTTATTTGTTGATGCGTTGAGTCGTTTAGTTCGCTGCGCTCACGACTAATCGACGAATCGGTGAAAGTTTGTGCAAGGTGAGTGCAATAAAGTTTACTTTAATTGCCGAACCGCAGCCAAACTTCATGAGGGCGTAGCCCGAATAATCGGTGATTCGTTTTTTTATTACGATTAAACGATTCTGCGGTTCGGCAAATCAATGCTGGGCACTTCGACAGGCTCAGTGACCGCATTGTTTCTGCACTCACCTTGCAGTGACTTTCGACTTTCGACTTTTGACTTGCGACTTGCAACTTATATCCTTTTCAACACCGTTTGAATCAGCTCTTTCATTTTTTCGTCGTAACTACCAATAAAACGTTTGCCCAAACGATTGGCAATGATAAGACAGACCGTTGTCGCTTCGTGCCCCATTAAAGCCGACAAACCGGCAATGGCAGAGCCCTCCATTTCAAAATTGGTAATGCGATGACCCTCGTATTCAAACTGCATAATTTTTTCGTTGAGCAAGGCATCATGCAATGGAATACGTATCGCCCTACCTTGCGGTCCATAAAAACCGGGAGCCGAAATAGTTGTTCCCAACACCATGTCATTGCCGGCAATTTTTGCAGTTAGCTCTGCCGATGTCTGTAAGCAATAGGGAGCCGCAAAACGAGCGTCATACCCCGTCTTTTCTACAAAAGCTTTCTCAAAAGAAAGATCGCAAACCGCATCCCTCCCCGCATAATAATTAAGCAACCCATCAAAACCGATGGCATACTGCGATACCACAAAAGTTCCCTCGGGAGTAAAAGGTTGTAATCCACCCGATGTTCCTATGCGAACAATAGAAAGTTTTGTTTTATTCTTATTATCTTCGCGAGTTTGCAAATTGATATTTACCAAGGCATCTAATTCGGTCAAGACAATATCGATATTGTCTGTTCCAATACCTGTCGATACCACCGAAATACGCTTGTCGGCATACCATCCTGTAACAGTTCTAAACTCACGATTTTGTACCGTATGTTCGATACGGTCAAAATAGGCAGCCACCTTGTCCACTCGGTTTTGATCGCCCACTAAAATAACCTTTTCGGCTATCTGATGAGGCAACAAATGCAAGTGAAATACACTGCCATCTGCGTTAATGATAAGTTCGGATTCGGAGTATTTCATAATCGGTTATTCGGTTATTCGGTTATTTGGTTATTTGGTTATTTGGTTATTTGGTTATTCGAAAGTCAGCGCAAGGTGAATGCAGAAACCATGTTTACATGGGTTATGCTGAACCGAAGCCTAAAATCATGTAATAAGTTGCTCGCGCTCGGCATAATCAAAGTAAACTTTGCTTCTGCTCTCGCTTACTCGCAAAATTCACCGACTCACCAAATCACCAATAGTTTGATTCAACAAATGTAAGAATTATTTCGGTATATGCCAATTATTTCGTATATTTGCGTTTCTAAAAAAGACACACAAAAAGACATGGAAAAAGCCCAAAAAGATACCGCAGTTCTACTTTTGCACTGCCCTGATAAGCAAGGTATCATTGCCGCCGTAACCGAATTTATCAACATCAACAAAGGCAACATCATATACCTTGACCAACACGTAGACAAAGCCGAAAAAGTGTTCTTTATGCGTGTAGAATGGGAACTGGAAAATTTTCTTATTCCACGCGACAAAGTAAAAGAATATTTCGATACCCTTTTGGCAAAAAAATACCAAATGGATTTTGAAATCTATTTCCATGCCCAAAAACCTCGAATGGCATTGTTCGTATCCAAACAAGCACACTGTTTATACGACCTTTTGGCACACTACGAAGCAGGCGACTGGAACGTAGAAATTCCACTTATCATTAGCAACCACCCCGACATGGAGCACGTGGCTAAAAAATTTGGCATTTCCTACTATTGTTTGCCCATTACCAAAGAAAACAAGGCAGAGCAAGAAGCCAAAGAGATGGAACTATTACGCCAGCACGACATTACCTTTGTGGTATTGGCACGCTACATGCAAATCATCACCCCTGCCATGATCGAGGCTTACCCCAATAAGATTATCAACATTCACCACTCTTTCTTGCCTGCTTTTGTGGGTGCGAAACCCTATCACGCAGCATTTGAACGTGGCGTAAAAATTATTGGTGCCACCAGCCACTATGTAACCGAAGAGTTAGATGCAGGTCCTATCATCAAACAAGATGTTGCCCGCATATCGCACAAAGACAGCATCGAAAACCTTATCCGCAAAGGACAAGATTTAGAAAAAGTGGTACTATCGCGCGCTGTCGAAAAACACATCGAACGAAAAATTTTAGTATATAAAAATAAAACCATCGTATTTGGTTAAACCATGCAAGTTGCCATTGTAAAATACAACGCAGGCAATATCCACTCGGTAGTACATGCCATTAGAAGATTGGGCATCGAGCCCATTTTAACCGACGACCCCACCCTTTTACAACAAGCCGACAAGGTCATCTTTCCGGGGGTTGGCGAGGCGGCCACTACCATGCAATATTTGCAAAAAACGGGGCTTGATAAAGTGATTAAAGGCTTAACACAACCCGTTTTGGGCATTTGCTTGGGCATGCAATTGCTGTGCAAGCACTCGGAAGAAGGGCATGTAGACGCCTTGGGCATTTTTGATATACCCGTTAAAAAGTTTAGTTGGGTAAAAGGCATTAAAATTCCACACATGGGATGGAACCAAATAGGTCAGCTAAAATCGCCCCTATTTGCCAAAAATCAAGAAAACGATTACGTATACTTTGTGCACAGCTACTATGTCCCTGTATGCGAGCATACCGTTGCCACAACCCAGTACAATGGAGCATTTAGCGCAGCGCTCAACAAAAACAACTTTTACGCCACCCAATTTCACCCCGAAAAAAGTGGCGATGTAGGCAGTCTTATTTTAGAACAGTTTTTGCAGCTATGATTCAACTCATTCCCGCTATCGACATTATTGACGGCAAATGTGTTCGTCTATCGCAAGGCGATTACAACCGCCAAAAAACATACAACGAAAATCCGTTAGAAGTAGCAAAATCTTTTGAAGATCATGGCATCACTCGCCTGCACTTAGTCGATTTAGACGGAGCCAAAGCACAACATATTGTCAATCACAAGGTATTGGAAACCATTGCAACCCAAACCCACCTTACCATCGATTTTGGGGGTGGACTTAAAACCGACGATGATTTGCGCATTGCCTTTGAAAGTGGTGCATCGATGATTACAGGCGGTAGCATTGCAGTAAAGAGCCCCCATACCTTTTTGTCGTGGTTAAACCAATATGGTAGCAGTAAAATTATTTTGGGTGCCGATGCCAAAGACAAAAAAATTGCCGTAACAGGTTGGTTAGAAAATACCGATTGCCAGCTACTCGACTTCTTGGCAGACTACATTCACAAAGGCGTCAGCCAAGTTATTTGTACCGACATTGCCAAAGACGGCATGTTGCAAGGGCCATCCACCAACTTGTACCAAGAAATTTTGGCTGCCCACCCTGCCCTATGGCTCATTGCAAGTGGCGGAGTTAGCAACATGAACGACATTATGCAGTTGGATGCTGCCGGTGTTCCTGCCGTTATTTTTGGCAAAGCCATTTACGAGGGCAACATCACCCTCAAAGAAATAGAACAGTCGATTGTCGCTAATCGATAGTCGTTTAGACGTTTAGACGTTTAGGCGTTTAGGCGATTAGTCATGAGGGCAAAGCCCGAATAAAGTCGCAAGTCACTGCAAGGTGAGTGCAGAAACAATGCGGTCACTGAGCCTGTCGAATTTTGCGAGTAAGTGAGAGCAATGATAAGCTTGCTTAATCATTGCCGAGCGGGAGCAAAATCATGAGCGAAGCGAATAGAGTGCCCAGCATTGATTTGCCGAACCGCAGAATCGTTTAATCGTAATAAAAAAACTTTCAACGATTTAACGATTAAACAGTAATTCGGGCCCTTCGACAAGCTCAGGGACCGAATAGGATCGCCTAAACGACTCAACGAATCAACGATTCAACGATTAGTCATGAGCGAAGCGAATATTAGTCAACAAAAAAATATGTTAGCAAAAAGAATTATTCCCTGTTTGGACGTAAAAGACGGCAAAGTCGTTAAAGGCGTCAATTTTGTAAACTTTCGCGATGCAGGCGACCCCGTAGAGTTGGGCGCATTTTATAGCAAAGCCGGTGCAGACGAGTTGGTATTTTTGGACATAACCGCCTCGCACGAGGGCCGCAAAACTTTTGTAGAAATGGTAGAAAAAGTAGCTGCCAACGTAAACATTCCCTTTACTGTAGGTGGTGGCATCAACGAGCTAAGCGATGTAGAACGCCTACTCAAGGCAGGTGCCGACAAAGTTTCTATCAACTCGGCAGCCCTTCGCAACCCCGATTTGATTAACCAAATAGCTGCCAACTTTGGTTCGCAAGTATGCGTTGTTGCCATCGATGCCAAGCAAGAAGAAAACGGCGAGTGGGTTTGCTACCTAAACGGTGGCCGCATCCCTACCGAACGCAAATTGGTAGAATGGGCAGTAGAAGCACAAGAACGAGGTGCCGGCGAAATTTTATTTACCAGCATGAGCCACGATGGTGTAAAAACCGGCTATCCAAACGAAGCCTTAGCCGCCCTTGCTGACGCACTACGCATTCCTGTCATTGCATCCGGAGGCGCAGGCACCATGGAACACTTTAAAGACGCCTTTGAAAAAGGCAAAGCCGATGCCGCGTTAGCAGCCAGCGTATTCCACTTTGGCGAAATTAAAATCGACGAACTAAAAGCCTATTTAAAAACACAAAACATACCGGTAAGATGAACTTAGATTTTGAAAAACAAGGAGGTTTGATACCTGCCATTATCCAAGATAACACCACACTAAAAGTGTTGATGTTGGGTTACATGAACGAAGAATCGTTAAAAAAAACCCAAGAAACAGGCAAAGTAACTTTTTACAGCCGCACACGCAAGTGTTTATGGACAAAAGGCGAAACCAGTGGCAACTTTTTAGATGTAGTTTCTATCAAAGAAGATTGCGACAACGACACCCTACTTATCAAGGTTAATCCAGTGGGACCTGTTTGCCACACCGGTAGCGACACCTGCTTTAACGAAACCAACCAAATGGATGGTTTAGCATTTATCAAATACTTGCAAGACTTTATCGACAAACGTCATGCCGAAATGCCCGAAGGTTCTTACACCACATCGCTATTTAAAAAAGGGGTAAATCGTATGGCACAAAAAGTGGGCGAAGAAGCCGTAGAAACTGTTATCGAAGCCACCAATGGTACCGAAGAAGGTTTTATTTACGAAGCTTCCGATCTTATCTATCACCTTATTGTATTGCTCACCTCTAAAGGCATGCGCATCGAAACATTGGGCGAAGAATTAAAGAAAAGACACAAATAACAAGTGTATGGCAGAAATTATTAGCTACAAGGGTGTTGACATCTACCAAAAAGAGCAGGTAGTGCTACGCAACGTTACCCTGTCGGCACAAACGGGGCAATTTTACTACCTTATCGGCAAAGTGGGATCGGGCAAAAGTAGTTTGCTCAAAACCATGTATGCCGAACTTCCTGCCTATGGCAACGCAAGCGTATTAAACTACGATCTGACCCATATCAAAGAAGCAGACATCCCCTATCTACGCCGTCAAATAGGCATTATTTTTCAGGATTTTCAGCTACTTACCGATCGTACCGTATACGACAACTTAGCGTTTGTACTCAAAGCTACCGATTGGAAAAGCAAAGAAGAAATGGACAAACGTATAGGCGAAGTATTAAAAGAAGTGGGAATGGGCACAAAAGGTTACAAAATGCCCCACGAACTTTCGGGTGGCGAACAGCAACGTATTGTCATTGCACGCGCACTGCTCAACAAGCCCAAATTGATTTTAGCAGACGAGCCTACCGGCAATCTCGACCCAGAAACAGGCAAAGGATTGGTTGATTTGCTTCACAGCATCTGCAAAAATGGCGACACCGCCATAGTAATGGCTACTCACAACCTTACCCTACTCGAAACGCATCCTGCCAACGAGTGGCACATCGAAAACAATCAGATTACCTGCCAACTGCTTTCTGCATCCAATAGTTCGATGGAGAACAGCTCCAACACTTCTGAGGCAGCAATATAACGTTTCCAATACGCATCTATAATGTCTTTGTTCTTGGTATTTTCCGGAACAAAGGCATTTGCATATTGTTTAAAGCGCACGGCAACAGCTGCAGCATCCTCATTGGTATAAGCCACATTTGGAAAAACAAACCTTGCATTGGCGCTAAATTGCAAGGTAGCCATGGGATATTTTATCGTAAATTCGATAGGAAAGACAGCTGTACATTTTTGTACCAAGGGTAATGTTTTGCCCAATTTTTGGCGCTGTACCATCAACACTTGACGCAACGAAATAGAAAGCGAATGCTGCTTTACATAGTCCATGGTCTCTACCATCTCTTCGAACGAAAAGCCCTCTACCTTGTACGAAACGCACAAATCGTAGATGGGAGCCGAATAACCTTTCTCCTTTAGCAATTTTAAGCCATCAAAAAAACGTTCGTCAAAACATCCTTCCGAATGCATAAAAAACAAGTTAGAAGAAGTAATCGAAAAACCTCTTTTGTAAGCACGCCACTTTCCTATCAAATAGATGCCTATCCACTTATGCAAAATAAGTATTAAGAAAAAGATTACTAATATACCTACTATAAAGCTTGTATCGATGTATCTTAAAATTGCATTCATACTACTTTTGTTTTTATGGCACGAAGATAATAAAAAAACCTCGCAATTGCGAGGTTTTTTATATATAAACAATAGATTTGCTTATTCTTTAATAGCAGCCTGAGCAGCAGCCAAACGTGCAATGGGCACGCGGAAAGGAGAACAACTTACGTAGTTCAAACCAACTCTGTGGCAGAATTCTACAGAAGATGGTTCGCCACCATGTTCGCCGCAAATACCACATTTTAAGTCGGGACGTTGGCTACGACCTTTTTCGGTTGCCATTTGTACCAATTGACCTACACCTGTTTGATCCAATACTTGGAATGGGTCATTAGGAAGAATCTTCATGTCAAGGTATGCAGGCAAGAACGAAGCAATGTCGTCACGGCTATAACCAAAGGTCATTTGGGTCAAGTCGTTGGTACCAAACGAGAAGAATTCGGCTTTGGTAGCAATTTGGTTGGCAGTTAAGGCAGCACGAGGAATTTCGATCATAGTACCTACTTTAAATTCTACACGTTCTCCTCTTTCTGCAAACAATTTTTCTGCCTCTGCACGAATAATGCTTTCTTGGTTAGCAAACTCATTTACGATACCGGTAAGAGGTACCATAATTTCCGGCAATGCTACCACACCTTCTTTTTTCAAGTCCAAAGCAGCACCCAAGATAGCGCGAGTTTGCATTTGAGTAATTTCAGGATAGGTGTTACCCAAACGACAACCACGGTGACCCAACATGGGGTTAGCTTCGTGCAACGAATCAACACGGTGACGGATATAATCGAACGATACGCCCATCACTTCTGCCAATTCGCGTTGTTCTTTTTCTGCATGAGGTACAAACTCGTGCAAAGGTGGGTCTAACAAACGAACGGTTACAGGGCAACCTTCCATTGCTTTGAAGATGCCTTTAAAGTCGGCTTGTTGATAAGGCAAGATTTTTTCCAATGCTTTACGACGTCCTTCTACGGTTTCAGCCAAAATCATTTCGCGCATAGCACGAATTTTGTCGCCTTCAAAGAACATGTGTTCGGTACGGCATAAGCCAATACCCACCGCACCAAATTTACGAGCAACGGCAGCATCATGAGGAGTATCTGCGTTGGTACGTACTTGCATGCGAGTATATTTGTCTGCTAAAGTCATCAATTCGGCAAAGTCGGCATCCAATTCTGCTTCTTTGGTAGCAACAGCACCCAAATAAACATCACCGGTAGAACCGTTAAGCGAGATGTAATCGCCTTCTTTCAAGGTTGTGCCATCTACAGTCATGGTTTTAGCGACATAGTCGATAACCAAAGCACCTGCACCCGATACGCAGCATTTACCCATACCACGAGCCACCACAGCAGCGTGAGAGGTCATACCACCGCGGGCGGTCAAGATACCTTCGGCAGCAGCCATACCTGCCAAGTCTTCAGGAGAGGTTTCGATACGCACCATAATTACGCGTTCGCCTTTGCTTGCCCAAAGAGCAGCGTCGTCTGCGCTGAACACAATTTTACCGCAAGCAGCACCGGGAGAGGCTGCCAAACCTTTGGTAAGTACTTGAGCAGCTTTCAAAGCGGTTTTGTCAAATACAGGGTGCAAAAGTTCGTCTAATTTGTTAGGCTCGCAACGCAAAACAGCTGTTTTTTCGTCGATCATACCTTCGTGCAACAAGTCCATGGCAATTTTTACCATAGCAGCACCGGTACGTTTACCGTTACGAGTTTGCAAGAACCACAATTTACCTTCTTGTACCGTAAATTCCATGTCTTGCATGTCACGATAGTGGTTTTCCAATTTGGTTTGCAAAGCATCCAATTCAGCATAAATTTCGGGCATAGCTTCTTCCATCGAAGGATATTTTGCCAAACGTTCTTCTTCCGAAATGTTTGCCAATTTAGCCCAACGTTGCGAACCAATTTTGGTAATTTGTTGAGGCGTACGGATACCAGCTACTACGTCTTCGCCTTGTGCGTTAATTAGGTACTCACCAACAAACAAGTTTTCGCCGGTAGCAGCGTCACGGCTAAATGCCACACCGGTAGCAGAGGTATCGCCCATGTTACCAAACACCATGGCTTGTACGTTAACAGCTGTACCCCATTCTGCCGGAATACCTTCCATTTTACGATACAAGATAGCACGTTCGTTCATCCAGCTATCAAATACAGCGCAGATAGCACCCCAAAGTTGGTCGTATGCCGAGTTGGGGAAATCTTTACCGGTACGTTTTTTAACAGCAGCTTTAAATTCGGCTACCAATTGTTTCAAATCGTCTACGGTAAGTTCGGTATCTAACTTAACGCCTTTTTGTTCTTTTACTTTTTCGATAATTTCTTCAAATGGGTCGATGTCGGTTTTGTTAACGGGTTTCATACCCAACACAACGTCGCCGTACATTTGCACAAAACGACGATAAGAGTCCCATACAAAGCGAGGATTACCGGTTTTAGCCACCAAACCTTCTACAACTTCGTCGTTCAAACCCAAGTTCAAAATGGTATCCATCATGCCGGGCATCGAAGCACGAGCACCCGAACGAACCGAAACCAACAATGGATTTTTTACATCCCCAAATTTCGAGTTCATCAAGTCTTCTACGTGTGCAAGAGCCTTAGCTACATCTTCTTTCAAAATTTCTACCATTTTTTCTTTACCAACTTCGTAATATTCATTACAAACGTCGGTAGTAATGGTAAAACCGGGAGGCACTGGTACACCGATCAAGTTCATTTCGGCCAAGTTAGCACCTTTACCACCCAACAAGTTTCTCATGTCTGCCTTACCTTCGGCTTGTCCGTTACCAAAAGTGTAAACGCGTTTTTTGTTGTCCATAGTAAATTTAATATAATGAGTAATTAATTGTTTAGTCGTTTAGTCGTTAAGGCGTTTAGTCGATTCTATATTTCTCCTTTATTCCCTTCGGTCATCAACACGTCTCCTTTATCAACTCTCCTTTAAATAAAGCCGATTCACCGATTCACCGATTCACCGATTTCTTTTAAAAGAGTGCAAATTTAACAAATTCCTTATACAAAAAAAAACGTTTGCCGCTATTTTTTAGAGCAAACGTTTTTTTTCTCATTTTTACAGAAATCAACCTCTTATTCTTAATGATTCTGATACATTCTTTCACCAAAAATACCACTTCCTACCCTGATTAAAGTAGCTCCCTCTTTTATGGCAATGGGATAGTCGTGCGTCATACCCATGGAGATGTGTTTAAAATGAGGAGCATCGGCAAAATAATGAATCTTAAAGTGGGCAAACAAACGGGCTATCTCGGCAAAATCAGCGCGGATGCGTCGCTCATCGTCTGTATTCGATGCCATTCCCATAACACCATCTATTCTAACATTGCGAAGATTATTAAATTCTTCTGAGCTTAATATATATTCGCACTCCTCTTTTGTCAAACCGGACTTGGTTTCTTCCATGGCTACATGAAATTGAAGCAAACAAGGAATTATCCTATCCACCTTAAGCGCCTGTTTATTGATTTCCTGCAATAATTTTAACGAATCGACCGATTCGATACACGCCACATAAGGAGCTATGTACTTTACCTTATTGGTTTGCAAATGACCGATAAAATGCCACTTTACATCCGGGGGCATTTGCTGTGCTTTGGGCACCATTTCTTGCGCCTGACTTTCGCCAAATAAACGTTGTCCTGCGTCGTAGGCTTCTTGCAACGCCTCTATGGGATTAAACTTAGAGACTGCCACCAACGAAACATGTGGCGGAAGCGATTGTGTTATGGTGTGTATGGCAGATGCAATACTCATAATCAGTGAAATATGATGTTATCAATAACGTGACTACCCAATTGTTGGTTAATGCGTTGCAACAAATTTTCGCGCTGCATCATCATTTCGTTGCGCAACGTGGCAGAATGAAAAAACACATACATTATTCTGTTCTTTACAAAGACAGTTTTGGTACGACGCAACACTTTATCGTCTACCACCTTGTTCCAGCACCCCACCGCCATGGCCTCTTTGATTTTATCCTGTAAGCCGTATCGATCAAAATACGCCTGCATAAACGATCCTATTTTCTGCGGCTGACTGCGTTTCATGCTATAATGGAACCTTGATGAATGGTAAAGAGACATTTTTCGCCTTCTACTTGCTGCAAGAGCGTATCCAAATGTTCTCGGTTGGTATCTGTAATAAAAATTTGCCCAAAACGATCGGTTGCTACCAACTTTACAATGCGTTCTACGCGAGTAGCATCCAACTTGTCAAAAATATCGTCCAATAGTAAAATGGGATATTTTCCACAAGCCTTTTTCATAAATTCAAATTGCGCCAATTTAAGTGCCACCAAAAAACTTTTGGTTTGCCCTTGCGAAGCAATGCGTTTAAGCGGATAATCGCCCAAATAAAAGGCCAACTCGTCTTTATGAATACCAACGGTGGTATACCCTACAGCCTCGTCACGATACCTGCTTTGCTCCAAAAAAGCCAACAAATCGCCCTCCTGCAAGTGCGACTCATAGCGAATGGACACAAGCTCGTTATCGCCTGCAATGGCAACATAATACGTAGCAAAAATAGGAATAAACTGCTCCAAAAACGCCGCTCTTTTGGGGTAAATATACGCTGCTTTTTCTGCCATAATGCGCTCGCAAACACCCAATAACTCTGCATCGGCTACATGCGCACGCAGCAAAGTATTGCGCTGCAACAATGCCTTATTGTACGCCAAAAGTTGATGCAAATATTCTTTATCGTATTGGGATATAATACCGTCTATTAGTTTTCGGCGTTCGCTACTTCCTTCGATAATCAATTCCAAATCGTTAGGCGATACAATGACCAAAGGAACCAACCCTATGTGATCTGCCAAACGTTCGTACTCTTTTTTGTTGCGTTTGATTACTTTTTTTTGCCCTTTTTGCAACCCCACCGACACCCTTTCCTGCCTATCGTGGCTGCAAAACTGAGCATCGAGCAACAAAAACGACTCGCCGTGCCTAATTACCTGAGTATCTGCGTGACAAGTGCGACTTTTGCCAAACGCCAAATAGTATATAGCATCCAACAGGTTGGTTTTACCCATCCCGTTATTACCTATAAAGCAATTTACGCCATTGCAAAATTGCACCTCAACTTGCCGGAGGTTTTTATAGTTGGTAGCCGATAAGGTTTGTAAAAACATTATTATGGTTATTCGGTTATTCGGTGAGTCGGTGAGTCGGTTAGTCTAAATCGGTCACTGAGCTTGTCGAAGTGCCCGATTTAGTCGGTGAGTCGGTGAGTCATCAAATAACCAAATCACCAAATCACCGACGTACTGATGAGTACGAAGTACGAATAATCACCAATTATTTAATGGTAATAAAAGGCAATTGGCTGCCACTAAAATATTGAGGCATTTTGCCATCCCACTTGTTAATCGCCATTTCTTGCAATACCATGGGCGACAAAGAGGCTTGTTTTACCTTTTGTGCTTCGGCTTCCAATTTCATACGTTCCAACGTAAATTTGGCGGTAAGTGCTCCTTGTTCGGCAATCTTTTTATCCTCGATAGCCTTGTTAAAATCGTCACTAAAGTCGTGATTAGTAATAAGTAAACTTTTTACCACTATACCACTTCCTGCCACTTGTTCGGCAAATGCAGTATTGATGCGGCTCGAAATTTCGGCACGTTTTTCCACAAATGTTTCGATGGGATATTCGGCAATAACCGCATTGATTTTTTCTGACAAGGTAGGTCTGATAAGTGTATTTTCTATTTCCATACCATAGGTTTGAAACACCTTGCCCACTTCAGAAGGAGACAAAGCATACACCAAACTTACCTGCACCGTAATGGTCTGTATATCGCTCGAAGACACCTCGGTCTTAACCGTCAAATTTTGGTCGCGCACCGACATAATTTTTACATCATCCATTACAGGAACTTTAAAGTTAAGCCCCTCACCCACAACGTTAATAAGCTTACCAAAACGAAGTACAACTCCTCTTTCGCCTGTATCAATGGTATAAAAACAAGCCATACAAGCCACTACAATAACAGCCAACAAAATGCCTAAAAACATTCCTTTAAACGAAATCTGATTTACTGGTTTTGCATTGTTCATAATCGTATTCTTTAAAATTTATACAAAGATACTATTTTTTTTGGTGAATCGACTAATCGACTAATCGGCGAATCGTTTTTTTTTGTGAATCGACTAATCGACTAATCGGTGAATTTTGCGAGTAAGTGAGAGCAATGATAAGCTTGCTTAATCATTGCCGAACGCGAGCAAAATCATGAAGGCGAAGCCTGAATAAAGTTTGTGCGAGGCGAATGCAGAGACAAAGTTTACTTTGGCTATGCTGACTGTTGCGATTAAGCGAGAGCAGAAGCAATGCGGTCACTGAGCCTGTCGAAGTGCCCAGCATTGATTATGCCGAGCGGGAGCAACTTGAGCGAAGCTAATCGATGCCAAACTTATTACATGATTTTAGGCTTCGGTTCAGCACAACCCATGTAAACATGGTTTCTGCATTCACCTTGCGCTAAACTTCATGAGGGCGTAGCCCGAATAATCGTTGATTCGTTTTTTTATTACGATTAAACGATTCCGCGGTTCATCGATTTTTTCTCCTTTCTCCTTTCTCATTTCTCCCCTAAATTTATTACCTTTGCACCTTATTATATAAATACATACTACCATGAAAAAATATACCCTATTTGCTGTTATGGCAATTCTGTTAGCCTGCGTCGGTTGTACCCACAACAAGCCCATGCCTAACTTGCCCAAAGCCCCATTAGAAGTAGTTAGTGGCACCGTGTATCGCACCCAATTGTACAGTGCCAACTTTGGCGATAGCCTAACAGTCGATATTTGGACACCCGATAATTACAACACCCAACAAACCTATCCTGTACTATACATGCACGATGGACAAAACCTGTTTGACCCCAACAGCACATGGAACAAACAAGCATGGAACATAGACGATGCCATTGCACAATTGGTAGCCGATGGCAAAATAGAAGCTCCTATTGTAGTGGGTGTACACAGCATTGGCGAAAGCCGCATTGACGATTTGATGCCCGAAAAAGTAGCACCCCTTATTAAAGATTCCACCATTTTTGCCTACATGGATGCCATGTGTCAAGGCAAATACAGAGGCGACGAATACGTTGATTTCTTGGCGAATACTGTCAAACCATTTGTTGACAGCGTGTTTAGCACCAAACCAGAAATGGAACACACCGCAGTAATGGGTTCGAGTATGGGCGGATTAATGTCGTTTTATGCCCTTTGCGAAGCACCTCACGTGTTTAGCAAAGCCGGTTGTTTTTCTACCCACATTGGCAACAACCCCGAAAATGGTGCTTTGGCATACGCTTTAATGGATTATTTGGAGCAAAGCCTACCCCAAGACGAAACGCACTACATTTATTTGGACTGTGGCGATCAGAACATCGATGCTCCCTATGCTCCATTCTTTCCTGCTTTGGTAGCAAAAATTGATAGCTTAGGCTATACAAATCGCATGTTACATGGCTTTTACCCCGGTGCCGGCCATACCGAAACCGACTGGGCAGCCCGCGTGCACGTAGCGTTGGAATACTTTTTTTCACGTCGCTAGTCGCCTGTCGCTAGTCGCTAGTCGCTTGTCGACTCACCGAATCACCGCATCACCGCATCACCGATAATAACATGGAATTTCAAATTCGACATAACAAAATAAGACAAGCCATGGCACAAGTGGGTGCCGATGGTTGCTTGCTGACCACTCCTGTTAATGTTTACTATACCTGCGGACACATCATTGTAGGTTACGTATATCTTCCGCTACAAGGCGATCCCACTTTTTTGGTGCGTCGTCCAAATAATTTGCAAGGAGAGCACTTTCATTTGGTGCGCAAATTAGAAGATTTACCTACCCTATTGGCTGCTAAAGGACAATCGTTACCCACCCAACTAATGGTAGAGGGCGATGATATTTCGTATGCCGAGTGGATGCGCATCGAAAAGTGCACAGGCGCCAAATTGATAAATGGTTCTAAAATTATCCGCTATGTTAAAAGCGTCAAAACAGCATTCGAGCAAGAACAATTGCGCATATCGGGCAAAAAACAAACCGAGGTATTAGCCAAAGTACCTGCGGCCTATCGCATCGGCATGACCGACCACGAATTTAGCGTAGAAGTAGAACGCATTTTCCGTTTGGGCGGTTGCTTGGGTTTGTTCCGCATTTACGGCAGTACCATGGAATCGCACATGGGTTCTGTATTAACAGGCGATAACGCAGCCACCCCCTCGCCCTACGATTTTGCCTTGGGCGGCGCAGGCATGCACGACTCCTTGCCATTAGGTCCAAACGGAACCATCATCAAAGAAGGACAAACCGTTATGGTTGATATCAACGGTAATTTTACCGGCTATATAGCCGACCAAAGTCGCACCTATAGTGTAGGCAAATTGCCCCAAATGGCATACGACGCACACGCCGTATCGATTGAGATACAAGAAGCCATTGCCAAGGCTGGCACTCCGGGTGCTACTTGCGAAGAGCTATGGCAACTATCGCTCGACATCGTAAAAAAACACCATTTAGAAGCCTATTACATGGGCATTGCTCAACAAGCCAAGTTTGTAGGACATGGTATTGGATTGGAAATCAACGAATTGCCTGTACTATGCGGACGCAATCCGCAACCATTAGAAGTAGGTAATACCATTGCTTTAGAGCCTAAATTTGTATTACCGGGCATTGGTGCTGTAGGCACAGAAAACAGCTATATAGTACAAGAAGGAGGTATGGAGAAAATAACCTTTGCCCCAGAAGAGATTATCGACCTTACGGAATAGTTGATAGTTGATAGTTGAGAAAGGAGAAAGTTGCGAGTAAGCGAGAGCAGAAGCAATGCGGTCACTGAGCCTGTCGAAGTGCCCAGCATTGATTATGCCGAGCGTGAGCAACTTCATGAGCGCAGCGAATAATCGTTTAATCGTAATAAAAAAACGAATCAACGATTTAACGATTAAACATGAGCGAAGCGAACTAAACGCCTAAACGAATCACCGAATCACCAACAAATTCGGGCCCTTCGACAAGCTCAGGGACCGAATAGAATCGACTAAACGACTAAACGAATTTCAGTGCAAGGTGAGCGCAGAAGCAAACTTGTTTGGTTATGCCAAGGCGCAGCCTGAAATCATGAAAAGCGAAGCTTTGAATAATAAACGACTAAACGAATATACAACAATATGGAATACAATTTTAAAAACATCGAACAAAAATGGCAAACTTATTGGAAAGAAAATGCCATTTACAAAGTAGAAGCAGACGCAACCAAGCCCAAGTATTATGTATTAGACATGTTTCCCTATCCATCGGGAGCAGGGTTACACGTTGGTCACCCATTGGGCTACATTGCATCAGACATTTACAGCCGCTATAAACGCCTAAAAGGCTTTAATGTATTGCATCCCATGGGCTACGATGCTTACGGATTGCCTGCCGAACAATACGCCATTCAAACCGGACAACACCCCGAAGTAACCACCGAGAAAAACATTGCCCGCTACCGTGAGCAAATGGACAAAATAGGTTTTTGCTACGATTGGGACCGCGAAGTGCGTACCTGCGAACCCGGCTATTACAAATGGACCCAATGGGCGTTTATTCAAATGTTCAACTCGTGGTACAACAAAGATGCCGACAAAGCATGCCCCATTACCGATTTGGTAGCTATTTTTGAAAAAGAAGGCAACAAAAACGTAAATGCAGCAGCCGAAGCACCTTTGTTTACTGCCGACGAATGGAACAGCTGGAGCCTCAACGAGCAGCAAAACATGCTCATGAACTACCGCATTGCCTACTTGGCAGACCTAAAAGTAAACTGGTGCCCTAAATTGGGTACCGTATTGGCAAACGACGAAGTAAGCGAAGGGCTTTCGGTACGTGGAGGCTATCCTGTAGAACAAAAAGTAATGCGCCAATGGAGTTTGCGTGTATCTGCCTATGCGCAACGATTATTGGACGGTTTAGACAGCTTGGATTGGACCGACTCGCTCAAAGAAACCCAACGCAATTGGATTGGTCGTAGCGAGGGTGCCGAAATGGATTTTGCCATTGCAGGCAGTGACATCAACATGACCGTATTTACCACTCGTGCCGACACTACGTTTGGTGTTACCTTTATGGTATTGGCTCCAGAAAGCCCCTACGTGGCACAAATTACCACTGCCGAACAAAAAGCCGAAGTTGACGCTTATTTAGACATGGTAAAACGCCGTACCGAACGCGAACGCATTGCCGATCGTCGTGTAACAGGTGTTTTCTCGGGTGCGTACGCCGTTAATCCTTTTACCGGCGAAAACATTCCCGTATGGATTTCCGACTACGTATTGGCAGGTTATGGTACCGGAGCTATCATGGCTGTACCTGCCCACGATAGCCGCGACTATGCCTTTGCCAAACACTTTAACTTGCCTATTATTCCCGTTATCGAGGGATGCGACGTAAGCCAAGAAAGTTTCGATGCCAAAGACGGTATTATGTGCAACTCTGGCTTTTTAAACGGTTTGCAAGTGAAAGATGCCATTGCCACTGCTAAAAAATACATTGCCGAAAAGGGCATTGGTAAGGTAAAAGTAAACTACCGCTTGCGCGATGCCATTTTTAGCCGCCAACGCTACTGGGGCGAGCCATTCCCTGTGTACTACAAGGACGGACAACCTTACACCCTTAGCGAAGATCAATTGCCACTGCAATTGCCAGAAATTAAGACCTACTTGCCTACCGAAACAGGCGAACCTCCATTGGGCAGAGCCGAAAATTGGCAAACCGCCGATGGCTATCCATTAGAGCTAAACACCATGCCCGGTTTTGCCGGTTCGTCGGCATACTACCTACGCTACATGGATCCCCACAACGACAACGCCTTGGTAAGTACCGAAGCTAATAGCTATTGGCAAAATGTAGACCTTTACATTGGCGGAACCGAACACGCCACCGGTCACCTTATCTACAGTCGTTTTTGGAACAAGTTTTTATTCGACTTAGGCATTATCTGCAAAGA
This sequence comes from Paludibacteraceae bacterium, assembly GCA_017508305.1. Lineage (GTDB taxonomy): Bacteria > Bacteroidota > Bacteroidia > Bacteroidales > Paludibacteraceae > Enterocola. The sequence continues at coordinate 19,251 of JAFVZF010000070.1, forward strand.
CGAACCATTCCAAAAACTCATTAACCAAGGTATGATTCAAGGTCGTTCTAACTTTGTATACCGCGTAGTGGGCACCAATAAGTTTGTATCGTACGGACTAAAAGACCAATACGAAACCCAAGAAATACACGTAGACGTAAACATTGTAAGCAACGACGTATTGGATACCGAACGTTTTAAAGCATGGATGCCCGATTTTGCCAATGCCGAATTTATCCTCGAAGACGGCAAATACATTTGCGGATGGGCAGTAGAAAAAATGTCTAAATCCATGTTTAACGTGGTAAACCCCGACGATATTGTCGAAAACTACGGAGCAGACACCTTGCGCCTTTACGAAATGTTCCTTGGACCATTGGAACAATCCAAGCCATGGGATACCAATGGTATTGACGGAGTGCATCGTTTCTTAAAACGCCTTTGGGGCTTATTCTTTAACGGCGACGAGGTTTGCGTTACCGACGAAGAACCCACCAAAGAAGAATTAAAAACGCTCCACAAAACCATTAAGAAGGTGGCAAGCGACATCGAACAATTCTCGTTTAACACATCGGTGGCAGCCTTTATGATTTGTGTAAACGAACTAAACCAACTAAAATGCCACAAAAAAGCCATTTTAGAACCTTTGGTAGTATTGCTAACACCATTTGCTCCACATATTGCCGAAGAACTATACCACCTATTGGGTCATAAAACCACCGTTTGCGATGCCACCTACCCTGTACACAACGAAAGTTACTTGGTAGAAAACAGCGTTAAATACCCCATTTCGTTTAACGGGAAAGTGCGCTTTACATTGGAATTAGCCGCCGGCTTATCTGCCAAAGAAGTAGAGGATATCGCACTTAACCATGAGCAAACACAGAAATTTACAGCCGGCAAAACTATTCGTAAAGTGATTGTCGTTCCCGGCAAAATTGTAAACATCGTCCTTGGGTAAAGTTAGGATTTGGAGTTTACCTATTAGTTATTTGCAAAGCTAATACATGAGTGACCTAAAAAATAAAATGTTAGGTGCGCTCACATGGAGCAGCATCGACCGTGTAGCACAACAGGGAGTACAGTTCCTTATCGGAATTGTACTCGCCCGCTTGCTATCGCCCACCGACTATGGCCTAATGGGCATGGTAATGATTTTTGCCACACTGTCGTACGTATTAGTAGAGAGCGGCTTTAACTACGCATTGGTACGTACCAAAAACCTAACAGCAGCACATGCCAATACCATTTTTTATACCAACTTAGGTATATCGGTAGTGCTTTACCTATTGCTGTATGTTACAGCCCCTTCTATTAGTCGTTTTTTTAACCAACCGGAACTAACCGCCATTGCCCGCGTCACCTTTTTAGCTATTCTTTTTAACGCCTGCTATTTAGTTCCTTATGCCCTTATCAACAAAGCATTAGACTATAAGTCGTTGGCAAAAATAAACCTTTCTGCTACCCTTATAGCAGGAACTATAGGCATCTTACTTGCCTATAATGGCTACGGCGTATGGGCACTGGTTTTTCAGCAAACTGCCTACCATTTTTTTCGCATTTTTGGATTTTATTACCAAACCCGTTGGAAACCTGCTCTCATCTTTAAATGGCAGGTTATTAAAGAATACTACAAATTTAGCAGTCACATTATGGCAAGTTCGTTGCTTACCATTTTGTTCAACAACATTTACACCCTCATTTTGGGCAAACTTTATCCCATTAAACAAGTAGGATTTTATACACAGGCTTACAAGGCAAGCGAAACCGCCAACTTTACCTTTCAGGCCATATTTAATGCCACTTACAATCTGTTTGCCCAAATTCATGACGAGCGCGAACGATTGGTACGTATCCTAAACACCCTTATCGAAAGAGCTGCCCTAATTGTCATCCCCATTACTGCCTTGCTCATAGTGGCGGCACACCCACTTTTTTACACCCTGTTTGGCGAAAAATGGTTGCCATCTGTACCCTACTTTCAGCTTATTTGCACCGCCAATTTGCTTATTCCTCTCTACCAAATTAACATCCATTCGCTCAATGCCATTGGAAAATCGAATGTAAGTTTTGGCATCGAATTAAGCAAAAGAGTACTTATTTTGCTTTCTATCGTTATCGGATTAAAGTGGAATATCTTAGGATTATTAGTGGGCTATGCCATTGCCTGCAGCATGGCATGGATAATTAGCTGTAGCGAAGTAAAACGCCAACTGCAACTACCTATACTAAGGCAGTTTAGACACATTTTGCCGGCATTGACACTATCGGCAACATTAGGCATTATCAGCTATTGGGCGTCTACTCTCTGCCCCGATGTATACGCACAATTGGCCATCAGAGCAGGCGTATTTTTAGGTGGATATGCCCTACTGACCCGACTCTTCTTTCCCACTTTTTGGCAACAAGCCATCGAGTATGTCTCTGATTTTTTTAAGAAAGCTGCCTAACAATTGCGTAGTAGCATCGCCAACTGTTCGGCAACGGCTTTTCGGGAGTATTGGCGATAGTTTTCGTTGGTAGCAACCCAAGGTGCTTGTGCTGTCAGGTATTTTTGTATGCAATCAGCAAGTTTGTTTGCATCGTAGCCACAACAATCGCCAGCCTCGCACGTAGATAGAATACGAGCGGCATCACCACCTTCAGGTCCCAACAATAAAATAGGACGTTGAGCCGCCAAATATTCAAACAACTTGCCGGTCAAAATACCTTTGTTTTCTGCTATATCCGGCACACAAAGCAATAGCATATCCGACGAGCACATATACTCAACAGCCTCTTTATGAGGCACATAATCAATATATTCTACCATACAGGACAATATTGACAGTTGTTGTTTGACAACGGGCGACACCTTGCCCACAAAACGAAGCAACAACTTTTGTTGGCTTTCTTGGGGCAGCAATTGTAGCGCCTCGACCAACACATCTGCACGGTATTGTTCGTTAAAAACACCCACATAAGACACTACTTTTTTCTCTCTTTTAGGCAGAATAGAAACAGTCGTAAAATCGGCAGGATCGTATCCGTTGGGTAGCACAAAAATGGGTAGCTGCTTCGCCACTTTACCGGCAAAGTTGCGTGCACAATCTTCGCTTACCGTTATAATTTTATCGGCATGCAACAAAGTTTGACGCTCGTACTTGGCATTGAGTGCCTTTGCCCATCTTGTCTGAAACAATGCTTTATTGTAGTATATATCTGTCCATGGGTCGCGCAAATCGGCTATCCAATCCAATTGTGGAAAACGTTTCTTCAGCTTACCACCTATCAATTGGGTAGAATGCGGCGGACTGGTAGTAATAATGGCATCGACGCCCTCTTTTCGGATAATGTCGCAAGCTGCCCTAAAAGCATACTTATTCCACCCCCTACGTGGATCGGGCAAAAAGAAATTGCCACGCACAAATCGAGAAATTTTCTGAAATACAGAGGGATGCGGCTCGTTAGCAAATCCGCTATAGGGAATTTCGTTGGTAGACGATACCTTTTTGTACAAAGAAAGTACCTCGCAAGTTTGGGTTTTATATACCTTTACATTTTGCGGAACTTCGTGCAATAACGTGTTATCTATTTGGGGATAAGAGGCAAATTTTTCGTCGACGGTAAGTACAATAGGCTCTACGCCAAATTCCGGCAAATACTTTAGCATTTTTAGCCAACGCTGCACGCCGGCTCCCCCACTTGGCGGAAAATAGTACGATATAATCAACACTTTTTTCATCGCTGCACGCTCGTTTGGATTATTGCTTACAAATATAGTGAAAGCTTTGCCACTTTCGCCAGAGTTTTAGTAGAAACTTACGCAGTAGTACCTGCTTGGGCCAGATGCAGGCGTATATACGGCAGCTTAACGATGATACATCTATCCATCTACTTCCTCTTTGTACTGCCTTGACGTAGGCGATTACCTGCTGCTGTTGCACTTTTTCAACCTGTCCTAACGCAGCATCGCCTTGCAATAGCAATGCACCACTGCCGTCCATGCCTATTAGTCGATGCAGTACATACGCACGATTGGGTAGTCGACACAACAAAATCATTCCTTTATGCAAAGGCACATGTTTAGCAGGTGTAAGCAGTACTTTATCGCGCTGTGGTTGCAAAAAAGGATGCATGCTTGTACCTTTTATTGGAATAAGCAATTCTGAGGCAGTTGCCAACTGCTGTTCTACCTGCTCAAAAAAATCTTGATTGGCAATATATAGGGTCTGCTTACTCATGCACTACAGTTTGATAACACAAGCGAGCCGCTTCTGCAGTGGGCAAACATTGCAAAAGATACACCGGCAGTTGCTGTACCATTTGAGCCACCCACGCACATTGGCTTTCAAAAATCTGTTTATCTTTTAACCATTTAAACAACGAAGGCATAATGGCAATGTAGGATTCGGTAACTGAATAACGGGTTATTTGATTGTATTTTTCTTGCTGTAAGCGTACCATGGCTCCAATGGGATAGCAAGCCTGTTTGTAACATCTGCCTTTGCCACTCCATGGCGAACCGCATGCGTACCATACGCCACCCGCTTGGCGCAAAATAGGACCATCATCGTTTAAAGCCTCTACATGAGCATACTCCGATTTCCATAACTTGGCATGCGTACTTTTTCCGGTGCCACTTTTACCCAAAAACAGGTAGGCTTTGTTATGCGCAATTACTGTCGAGGCATGAATCATGCACACTTGCTTGGGCAGCGCAAAATAATTGTAACAAAATTGCACAAAAACATTGAGTAAGGGTGCATACAAGCTATCGGGCAACTCGTGTATACACAGGCTATGGCGTGCCGTATGGATGGTAGCACGTAGCGTATGCTCTTTGTAAGTGGCAAACAACTCCATGGTTACGTTATCCACCATGTACAAGGTAGTTTGCATGCCTTCGTGCACTTGCGTTTGCCATTCAACCTTGCATGTTTGCATATACGGTACTCCAAAAGAAACTTCGAAAAGTAACTTTTCCTCGCGCTCAAACAAACAGGACGTACCACATGCAGTTGCTGCAAAGCGCGTATAGTTAGGCATAAGGTGAGACAATTGCTCGTCGGTGGCATGTACAGCAAACGACAAGCCGGCTACAGTATAAATCATGACACAAAAATAGCGGTTTTAACGTTGTAAAACAAACAGAGGCGTACAAATGTACGCCTCTGAAAGTAGTATCAAGTTAGTAAGATTACCAAACATTAATTAAAGTAGCACCATTTTCTGCTTTTACAATGTAAGTGCCATACAACGAACCGTTCATAGCGGTTACGTCCACACCGGCAAGGGTGTAAATGGCAATTTCTGCATCAGCATAGATAGTACCTTCGGCTGCATAGATGCTCAAAGCTTCTGCTTCGTCTACTGCAGTTGGTTCGCCTTCAGGATCATATAGTGCCAACCAAGAAGCTACTACGTCTGGGTTACCAGCTTCGGTTCTATTAGCAACTTCGCCACCTTGTGCATCTTTTTCTACATATGCCCAGTCTGGACCGCTCGCATATTTCCATTGAGTTCCTTTCAATGCGGTGGTAGTAATGGTAAATAGGTTTTCTTCGCCTTCTACTTTTTCCATTTGCAAGAACTCGCCGGTATTCCATAGGTCTGCACCGGTAATGTAGCATTCGATGGTACCTTCTGGTACTTGAACGGTAAAGGTAATACCTGCTGGTTCTTCGGGATCTACTGGTTGATCAGGATCTTCTGGATCAACGGGTTGATCAGGATCCTCGGGGTCAACGGGTTGATCAGGATCTTCGGGATCAACAGGTTGGTCGGGATCATCAACAGAAGTCAAATCAATCCAAATGCTTTTTGAATCAACTTTAAAGTAGATGTCATACTTACCTGCAGCCAAGATAATATTATCTACTCCTGTTTGGGTAATTTCAGGATTTGCCTCTAAAGCAGAAACACCGTACCATGTGATGTTCACATTTTCATCCACATAGATTACTTTAAACTCTTTATCGGCTTCAATGTCAAGACCAGTAATAGCATATTCTGTTCCTTCTGCATTAGCAGTCAATTTAATATCGTCTGCCATATCCCAGCTAACCAAGCCACGAATTGCGTAGTAAGGTTCGATAGGTTCTGCATCTGGTTCGTACAACAACGCCCATTTTGCAACTACATCAGGATTACCTGCTGCTGTTCTATCAGAAATTTCATTGCCTTGAGCATCTTTTTCTACGTATGCCCATCCGGGACCACTGCAATATTTCCATGCAGTACCTTTCAATGCAGTAGTGGTAACAGTAAATAGGTTGTCTTCGCCGTCTACTTTTTCCATTTGCAAGAAATCACCTGTATTCCACAATGGGTCACCGGTTACGTAGCATTCGATGGTACCTTCGGGTACTTGAACGGTAAAGGTAATACCTTCTGGTTCTTCTGGATCAACAGGTTGATCAGGATCTTCTGGGTCAACTGGTTGGTCGGGATCTTCGGGATCTACTGGTTGGTCAGGATCTTCTGGATCAACTGGGGTATCAGGATCTTCTGGTTTTACTTCTGGAGTATAAAGTGCTAACCAAGAAGCTACTACGTCTGGGTTACCTGCTTCGGTTCTATTAGCAACTTCGCCACCTTGTGCATCTTTTTCTACATAATCCCAAGATGGACCGCTCGCATATTTCCATTCTGTTCCTTTCAATGCGGTAGTAGTAATGGTAAATAGGTTGTCTTCGCCTTCTACTTTTTCCATTTGCAAGAACTCGCCAGTATTCCATAGGTCAGCACCGGTAATGTAGCATTCGATGGTACCTTCGGGTACTTGAACAGTAAAGGTGATGCCAGCAGGTTCTTCGGGTTCTTCTGGATCTGGCACTACAGGAGTATCAGGATCTTCAGGGTCAACTGGTTGGTCAGGATCTTCAGGGTCAACTGGTTGGTCAGGATCTTCGGGGTCTACTGGTTGATCAGGATCTTCTGGATCAACGGGTTGTTCGGGATCTTCGGGTTCCAAAGATGGCAATTCATAATCAGTAACAAGGGTCAATGTACTTGTTCCTTCTAATTTAACACTGCCAGAAAGATCTGTGGTTAAATCCAAGACTCCGGTTTTTACAGGAGCCCAACCAATTCTTGTTTTAGGTTGAGATGAATCTCCACTACCTTCTCCTCCCCACAAAGCATTTGCCGCCATCACACCAATTTGGGTAGCTCCATCCCATTGTGACATAGTCACACAATAGTAGCCTGCATAACCATCTACAGGATCCATTTGATAGGTTGTTGAATAGGTTCCATGACCTATCATCACTTGAACAACATTGTTTTCGCCCAAGTCGCCCCATTCGGAAGCATCAAAGTAAATTTTTGTTCCGGCTGATACATTTGCAGCTCCCGCGGTTAGAGGGAAAAGCAAACCCAACAAGAACAACATACTTGTTAGTAATTTCTTTTTCATAGGCTTGATTTTAAATTAAACAAATAGGTTATAAGATTTGATTAGAACAAATGTAGGCATTATTTTTTTAATAGTGCAATCGTTTGTAAAATATTTTTCAACTAATCTTAAATTTAGCTAACTTTTAACAATTACCTATCCATATATACTGCAAATAGGACAAAAAAAGGGCTGACCTTAGAGTCAGCCCTCAATAATTGTTATTGCTAATAATTAGTCGTTAACAACTTTAGCAGCTTTGCCTGAAGCGTATTGCAAGATTACAATACCTTTAGCGTCAGCAGCAACTGCTTTACCAGTCAAGTCGTAAGCAGCAACTACAGCGTCGTCAGCAACTGCATCTTCTACTGCGGTCAATTCGCCTACGTATTCCAATTCAGCAGTCAATTTGAATTCGCTGTCATCAGCTTCGTTGGTATCGAAGGTGAAGGTAATGTTGTAAAGACCGTCACCATCCAAGTTAGCAAGAGATTGAGACATCATTGGGCCAGGGAATTCATAAGAAGCATATGAGTGGTTACCTGCAACTTTGTATTGGTATTCACCAATCATCAAAGGTACGTTTTCGTAAACTTTGGTGTAAGTACCGTCACCATTGTCTTCCATGTCGTTAGCAGTGTTAGATGGATCATCTTGAGTACCGAATATAGTAGCATCACCTACCAAAGTATATACATCAATAATCAATTCACCAAAGTTACCAGTAACAGTAATTACTGTACCATCAAACGAAACGGTGATTTGTCCAGCAGCAGGTAAAGTTACTTGAATATTACCAGATCCTGATACACCTTCTGAAGAGTTTTCAAAGTCAACCGCTTCAGTTCCGAACCAAGAAGCAGCACCTTCAGAGTCAACAGATACTACTTTAAATGCCCATGTACCGGTAGGAGCATCCAAAGTAATGCTACCATCGGTCATAATGTTAGGGTTGCCATCTACACTGGTATTCCAGCTTAGACCACCCAACCAAGTACCGGTTGCGTCGTCGCCACCGTTACCGGCTACCAAATAAGTTTGTGCACTCACGCACAACGAGCCAATCAACATAGCTCCTAAAAGTAAAATCTTTTTCATAACTTAAAAATTTAATGAATAAATAAAAGGAATAAATAAAATCTAATTTATAGTAAACTTGTACTACCAAGCTTTAATTTCGTCGTATTGGGTAGTAAAGCCTTCAAACTTAACCTTGCGTGTAGCGCCACCTTTTTCTACCGCTTCTTTTTGGTCTTTGCTATAGTACTTGTACTCTATCACATTTTTGCCATCCAATGCGGTAGGAGGCACATGGTATGTCCAAATATCATTACCGGCATCCATCATGGCAATAAAGGTCCAATTGCTAAAATTACCTGCCACGTACATTTCTTGTGTTCCGTGGGGAACGGTTACGTTCAAGGTCATATCTCCCCAATAGTCTACTATATCGTTTACTTGCGAGCGAGAGCCCAATGGGCGGTGACCCAAGCGGAATTCGGCTTGGTCGGTACGCGGACCCCATACATAAAGGTATTGCAAATTAGCAGGAACGTTTGTCAATACACCTTCAAAGTGGTTGTTGTCTACTTTTTTAAGTTCCAATCTTGCATCAGCATGTTTCCAATACAAAGGATCGCCTTCTTTACCAAAAGTACCTGCCACATATACTTTTTCGGTACCTACCGGCACTTGCACACGGAATTTTACCGTTCCGTTAAACGAAGCCTTAAGCTCGTTATCGGGTGTTAAAGCAATGTATTTATCGGCAGTTTGATACTTATCGTTTTTCAAGATCACAAAAAGACCGGTTACATGGGGCAATTCGGCATCTGTCAATCCAAAATAAGACTTGATATTAGAGATGGTATAGGTTAGCTCGCCATCGTATTTTTTAGTCCACTTAAAGTTAGGCTGATTACATTTAGACCATTCTGCCTTTTCCTTTACCCACTCGCCATTTTGGTCCATTTCTAAACAAACGTAAATGTACACATCTTCATTTTGCATCCATTGTTGCGATGCCGAAGGAGAATACACCAACGTAATGGGATTATCTACCGATGGTTTCTTAGGAGATACATCCAACACTCCATTAGCAGCATTCGTTGCAAAGCAAACGCTTAAAAAAGCGGCAATTGCCAAACAGATTTTTTTCATAATACCCTACTCTATGGTTTTCGATAGTACAAAAATACTATTTTTTTTCTTTCCGCAAACGTTTTTATTAAAAAAAATATGCACAACGTCCGTTTTTTAACATATATTCCTCCCAACCAAAATCAATGCGAGGCTGACTTAGGAGTAAAATCCATCGTCAACCTCGCAACTTTCAACTTCTTTTATTAAAAAGGGGTACTTATGCTTCTTCGGTTTTATAGGCTGCCCAATCTTTAATAGGTATATCGGTTTCTTTAATGGTACAGAAAGCATGAATAAAGGCAGACGCCAAACGAGCATTGGTAAGCAGCGGAATATTATGATCAATGGCAGCACGACGAATCTTGTAACCATTGGTCAACTCGCGATGGGTATGATTTTTAGGAATATTGATCACCAAATCAAACTGCTTGCCTGCCATCATATCGGTTATCTTAAGTTGGCTGTTATTATCGTCGGGCCAACCTACCACAGTAGCTTCTACCCCATTTTCTGCCAAGAATTTTTGAGTACCTTCTGTAGCATAGATGGTATAGCCTTTTGCTTTTAGCTCTTTGCAAGGTTCTAACAAATCGACTTTCGATTTGCTATCGCCCGAAGACACCATCACGTTTTTGGCAGGAATATCGCAGCCCACTGCGATAAGCGAGCTAAGCAATGCTTCGTTAAAGTCATCGCCAATGCAACCCACTTCGCCGGTAGATGCCATATCTACGCCCAAAATCGGGTCTGCTTTGTGCAAACGAGCAAAAGAGAATTGCGAAGCTTTTACGCCGATACGTTCTATATCAAACACTGACGAATCGGGTTTGGTATATGGTGCATCCAACATAATGCGAGTAGCGGTCTCGATAAAGTTGCGATTCAACACTTTGGATACAAAGGGGAACGAACGCGATGCGCGCAAGTTACATTCAATTACTTTGATTTCGTTGTTTTTTGCCAAGTATTGAATATTAAATGGTCCGGTAATTTGCAAGGCTTTGGCAATTTGCTTAGATACCTTTTTAATACGGCGCATGGTTTCAAAATAGATGTTTTGTGCAGGGAACACTAAAGTAGCGTCACCAGAGTGCACACCGGCAAATTCTACGTGTTCCGAAATAGCATATTCTACTACCTCGCCATTTTTTGCCACCGCATCAAATTCTATTTCTTTGGCATTTTGCAAGAATTGCGACACCACCACAGGATGTTCTTTGGATACATTTGCCGCCATGGTCAAGAAGCTATGCACTTGCTCGTGGTCGTAACAAACATTCATAGCCGCACCCGACAGCACATAAGAAGGACGGATAAGTACCGGATAACCCACTTCTTCGATAAACTGGTCGATATCTTCGAAACTGGTAAGTTCGCGCCAACGAGGTTGGTCGATACCCATGCTATCCAACATGGCAGAGAATTTGTGACGATCTTCGGCACGGTCGATGTTTTGCGCCTTGGTGCCCAAAATAGGTACATTTTGGCGATCCAACTTCATTGCCAAGTTGTTAGGAATTTGTCCTCCCATCGAAATGATAACACCTTTGGGATTTTCCAAATTAAGCACATCCATCACACGTTCAAACGAAAGTTCGTCGAAATACAAACGATCGCACATATCATAATCGGTCGAAACGGTTTCGGGGTTGTAGTTAATCATAACCGATTGATAACCCAACTTGCGCGCTGTTTGCACGGCATTCACGCTACACCAGTCAAACTCTACAGACGAACCAATACGATAAGCACCCGATCCCAATACCACGATGGCTTCTTTGCCGGTATTGGCAGGGGTATAATTTTGGTCGGTTCCATACGTCATGTATAGGTAGTTGGTCAAATCGGGATGTTCTGAGGCAATGGTATTGATACGACAAACAGATGGTTTAACACCTTGCGACAAACGATGTGCACGCACACGCAACATTTCGGCTTCCATGTTGCCGGTAGGATTTTCGACGTATCGAGCAATTTGGAAATCAGAAAAGCCCAAACGCTTGGCTTCTTTCATTACGTCGGCAGGAAGGTCTTCTATTTTGTTATACGAGGACAACACCAACGTGTACTTGTAGATGTTTTCCAAACCGGTCAAGAACCAAGGGTCGATTTTTGTTAATTGTTCGATACGCTCTACCGTATAACCTTGCTCAAATGCTTGCGCAATGGCAAAGATACGCATATCGGTAGGATGCGAAAGGGCATAATCCAAATCGTCAAATTGTAATCCTTTATTGCCCACAAAACCGTGCATGCCTTGTCCAATCATACGAAGGCCTTTTTGCATGATTTCTTCGAACGATTTGCCGATAGACATAATTTCGCCTACCGATTTCATGGCAGAACCGATTTCGCGGCTAACCCCTACAAATTTACCCAAGTCCCAACGAGGGATTTTGGCAATCATGTAGTCTACTTTAGGAGCCACATAAGCAGAATTAGGAGTACCCATTTCGCCAATTTGGTCGAGCGAGTAGCCCAATGCCAACTTGGCTGCTACAAATGCCAAGGGATAACCGGATGCCTTCGATGCCAAGGCAGAAGATCGGCTTAAACGAGCATTGATTTCGATGATACGATAGTCGTTGGTTTCGGCATTAAAGGCGTATTGAATATTACATTCGCCCACAATACCAATGTGACGTACCACCTTAACGGCAATATCTTGCAACAGCTTAATTTGCTCGTCGCGAAGCGAAATAATGGGCGACACCACGATACTTTCGCCGGTATGAATACCCAATGGGTCTACGTTTTCCATGGGAACTACCGTAAAGCAATGGTCGTTTTTATCGCGGATTACCTCAAATTCTATTTCTTTCCAACCTTTTAGGCTTTCTTCTACCAAAATTTGTTTGGAGTATGCCAATGCACTTTCGCAAAGTTCTACAAACTCTTTTTCGTTGGTACAAACACCCGAGCCTAAACCACCCAATGCGTATGCCGAACGCACCATAACAGGATAGCCCAAATTTTGTGCCACTTGCAAGGCTGCATCCAATCCCTCTACCGCTTGCGAACGGGGAGTTTTAGCCTCTATTTCGTCCAATTTTTTTACAAACAAATCGCGGTCTTCGGTAATCATAATGGCTTCTACCGACGTACCCAACACTTTAACGCCGTATTTTTCCAACGTGCCATTTTGGTATAATTCGGTGCCACAGTTAAGGGCTGTTTGTCCACCAAATGCCAAAAGAATACCGTCAGGGCGTTCTTTTTTGATAATTTCTGTTACAAAATAAGGGGTTACAGGCAAGAAATATACCTTATCTGCTACTCCCTCTGACGTCTGAATGGTAGCAATATTTGGGTTAATCAACACTGTTTCAATACCTTCTTCGCGCATCGCCTTTAATGCTTGCGAGCCCGAATAGTCAAATTCGCCGGCTTGGCCAATTTTTAGCGCACCAGAACCTAACAAAATTACCTTCTTAAACGTCTGTTTCATATTTATCGTATTATATTGTTGTTTATTGCATAAAAAAAATGCGTCGGTTATAACTAACTAACGCATTATATAAAAGAGAAAACACCTACCCAACCAACGCATTTGCATTTGGTAGTGAAATTATATGTTTGGTGTTTTATCATCTATATACGGTGATTTGGATATTCGGTGATGCGGTGATGCGGTGATATGATTTCTCATTTCTCCTTTATCCGCTATCCGCTCTGATTTAATCTCGGCAAAGGTACGGTTTATTGGTGGATAAAAAAAATGAAATGAGGCTTTTTTTATTAACAAAATGTTTTTTTTAATTGATAAATCGACTAATTGACGAATCGGTGAATCGAAACTTCGCTTTTTTATTTCTTCCAATATTTGCGCATACGTTCGCTTAGTTTGCGTTCGGCATCGTTGTCCTGCGGCTGCCAAAAAGCCGTATTTTTTAAGGCATCAGGCATGTATTGTTGAGGCGTAAAATGTTCGGGATAATCGTGCGGATATTGATAGGTATTGCCATACCCCAACTCTGCCATTAGCCGTGTGGGGGCATTACGCAAATGCAACGGAACAGGCAAATTGCCGGTTTGTTTTACCTTTGCCAACGCCTCGTCGATAGCCAAATACGCCGAATTGCTTTTGACACTGGTTGCCAAATATACAGTGGTTTCTGCCAATACTATACGGGCTTCGGGCATACCTATCTTATGCACCGACTCAAAACAAGCATTTGCCAACAGCAAGGCATTGGGATTGGCAAGTCCAATATCTTCGGCTGCCGAAATAATGAGTCGCCGAGCAATAAATTTAGGATCTTCGCCTCCTTCTATCATGCGTGCCAACCAATAAATGGCAGCATTGGGATCGCTGCCTCTAATGGATTTGATAAAAGCCGATATAATATCGTAGTGCATCTCCCCTTGCTTGTCGTACACCACCCTGTTTTCTTGCAACTTAGCCTGCACCATTTCGTTGGTCAATTGGATAGTAGAGTCGGTTTCGGTAGCAATCAACACTTCTAAGGCATTGAGCAGTTTGCGCGCATCGCCTCCCGAATAAAGCAACAGGGCTTCTGTTTCTTTTACGATTACCTTTTTGGTTTTTAGGACCTCGTCTGTTGTCAACGCAACGTGTACAAGACGCAATAAATCGTCTTTTTCGAGTGGCTGCAACACATATACCCTGCAACGAGACAGCAAGGGAGTAATCACCTCGAACGATGGATTTTCGGTAGTAGCACCAATGAGTACCAACGTGCCTTTTTCTACGGCAGAGAGCAATGAATCTTGTTGCGATTTGCTAAAACGGTGTATTTCGTCGATAAACAAGATGGGTGGCTTTGGAGCAAAGAGCTTGTTTTTTTCTGCCTTTTCGATTACTTCTCGTACATCTTTTACCGACGAATGAACGGCACTGAGCGCATAAAAAGGACGCTCTGATTGATGAGCTATGATGCGTGCCAAGGTAGTTTTACCTACTCCGGGAGGTCCCCAAAGGATAAACGACGCCACATTGCCCAAATCTATCATTTTTCGCAAAATAGCTCCGGGGCCAACCAAATGTTGCTGACCTATGTATTGTTCTAAGGTATTGGGACGTAAGCGTTCGGCAAGGGGTTGCATTTTTTTCTAATTTTGTTGGGACAAAATTAGAAAAAAAAGTCAAAAGTC
>JAFVZF010000071.1 GCA_017508305.1 Paludibacteraceae bacterium
CAACTTGATTGCCATTTGTAAGGAGCGACTAGGACCATCTACGTTGGGATTGGAAATGTGGTCGCCATTAGACGAGAAACCATAGCTCAATACTTCTGCCAAGATAGGAGCACCACGTTTAACTGCCGATTCGTAGCTTTCTAAAATAACAGTGGCAGCACCACCGCCGGGAACCAAACCATCGCGGTCGCGGTCAAATGGACGAGATGCTTTGGCGGGATCGTTTTCGCGGGTAGAGAAAGCACTGATGCCGTCAAAACTACCTACAGCATAGGGATTTACTTCTTGTGCGCCACCGCAAACTACCATTTCTTGTAAGCCGTTGCGAATAAGCATAGCGCCTAAACCGATGGCGTGCGAACCAGAGGCACAAGCACCCGATACGGTAAGGTTCATGCCTTTTAGCTTAAAGATGCACGAAAGGTTCATGGTAACGGTCGAGTTCATCGACTGAAAGATACCACCGGAACCGATAAGGGTGGTGTCTTTTTTGGCAAACATGGTTTCGATGCTTTTGTAAACGGGTTCGGCGCTACTGTCGTTTCCGTACATCAAACCTACTTCGTGGCTATCTAAATAATCTTGATCGATGCCTGCATTTTGGAAGGCTTCGGCTGTGGCTACGTAAGCGTATTTGGCTTGTTCGGGCATGTATACGCGTTGGCTACGGCTTAGTACCTTTTTTAGATCGGGAACTTCTAAATAAGAGGTGAGGGCAGAACGGAAACCCATTTCTTTGCGAACAGGATCGAAAATGATACCCGTTTTTCCGTTGTAAAGCGAGTCGCGAACGGCGTCCAATCCGTTGCCTAAGCATGAGTAAATACCCATGCCGGTAATAACTACTCTTTTCATAATAATGTATTTAGTGAATTCTTGATATCGTTATAGGTTGCTTTCATTTGGTTCCATGCAGCATTTTTATGGCTGCGTAGGGCTGTGAAATTTTGGAATAAGCGTTTGTTCCATTTTACATAGTACCATGCCAATAATGTATAAAGGGGAGCTAATAAAATGAACAAAGCAGCTGCCCACCAGCTGGCATAAATGACTGTTACAATAAACGTACCGATGTAAAAGATAGGAATTACAAACAAGGCGTTGATGGCAAATAAAAAGGTGCCCTCCCACATGGGGTCTTCTTTTCGGAAGGTAAACGATTTGCCAATTAACCACATAAATAGGTTGGGCCACAAGGAGTTAATCCAACATGGAAATAGCAAAATAGAACCCATCAATGCCAATATATTGGTACCCCAAGTAGGCTCTTTTTGCAATAGTTCGGTGCGTATATGGGCTTTTTCTACTTGCTCTTTTAGTGCCATTGCTTTTTGATAAAGTGTAGCAATTGCTTCCGGGTTGTTTTCTTTTGCTTTGTCCAAGTCGGCTACCAAGGCTTTGTCTACCAATAGTTGTTGAGGTAGCTCGTCGCAAGGCATGTCTTTTTGGGTCGCATAGTCTTGACGGAAATTTTCTCGAATAAAATCGATAGCCTCGTAGTTGTCTAAATCGGTAATATTAAGCATCAAGCTTTCAATTTGCGCACGTACCAACGCATTGATTTGGCGGGTAACGGTACGAGGTTTGGTTTGGTACAATTCGTAGTAAGGTTTTAACGAAATGGGGGTGCCAAATTTAACCATAAAGTCGTTTTGAATGCCAAAATAGTTGCTATAATGGTTGCACGATGGCAAAATGAAAATTTCGGTCTGGAAGTTGCTTTTTTCGGCAGCCTCAAAAGCCATGCGGATGTAGGCCGTAGAGAAAAATCCCAGCCAGCGTTTGTTTTGGTGGCCTGCTTCGGGGTACATCATTACGGTACCACCCTCTAAAATGGCTTGTTTGGTAATGTTAAAGGTGTCCTCGTTGTTTTGCAGGGCTGCCTCGCCCTCAAAATTGAGTCTAAATGCCGGAAGCAAGCCTATCGAACGTAAAAACTTATTGGCAATGGGATGCAAGGCAAATACATCGGCACGGGTAATAAAGTTGGGTTTACGATCGCGGAAAGTAAATAGTACCCCTAACGGATCGTTCAAACAGTTTTGGTGGTTGGATACGATAATGGTAGGAGTGGTGTTGCTCGGAATGTTTTGTGCATTGATTTTATACGTTTTACGGTAAAAAATAACATCGTGCAAAAACCGTAAATAACATTTAAATATTCGGTACAAAACGGGTATTTGTTGCGACTTTTGCATTATTTATTTCTAATTAAGTTTAACAAATGATGGCAAGATTTTAGGTAAAAATCGGATACATTATTGGTCAAATCACAGTATGGATCCTCGTAACCACACTTTAGATGCTGAAACAGGTAGGCGGTGAGTGTTACATCGCAGTCTGCTTTTATTTCTCCTCTGTTGATGCTGTTTTGTATGGCAGTTTTCCATTGGTTGAATTGTATTTGCCCCAAATCTTTGAGCTGAAGCATAAAACCTTGTAGCTGTGTAATGCCCGATAGCATTAGCGATGCTACATTGGCAATGCTCAATGTGGGATTGTGAAGCTGCTGAATGTGGTTGGCTATAGCATCGATACATCTTACTCTACAATCGATTAGGTCGTTGATGCCAATGGTTGTAGGCGTATGGGTAGATTCTTTGATATGACTTATAATAAACTTGTTTAGAATGGCGGCAAACAAACTGTCTTTGTCCTTAAAATAATAGTACAGCGAAGCCCTACCAATTTGTAGCTCTTGCTGAAGAATGGAGATAGATACATTGTGGTATCCATGCAACAAGTATTGTTCGTATGCCCTATATAAAATGTACTCTTTGGTATCTTTTATGTGTTCCATCTTTTTCTATTTCCGGGGCAAAATTACAAAAAATCGAACGATTGTTCGAAAAAACCTTCCTTTATCTAACCTATTACGATTTCCATTTGTTATAAAGGATTGAAACTCAGTTTTATATATAAGTTAAATAAGCATAAAAAATGCGCTGTGTACTATTAAATGATGCTATACGATGGCACCATTATCTGTTTGTTGCACGTATAATAAATATGCGTAAGCAGAAAAAATCGTGATTAAAAGGTTGCTAAAAAACTAAACAATCTTTAAAAATAGGGGTGCTATTGGTTGGTTGTACAAAAAAGTAGTATCTTCGCAAACGATATTTTACATCGCTTGTTGCTTATGGCAGATAAGTGACAAAATGGATGAATTAAGCATCGAATTACAAACCAACAAATAAACATGGAAAAAGTTAGTTATGCATTAGGCTTAA
>JAFVZF010000072.1 GCA_017508305.1 Paludibacteraceae bacterium
AGTAGTAGGGACGCACGGCTCGTGCGTCCGTGGCCAATTTAACGTTGCGAAGCACCAAGCAACGAGTAAGGTTTAATTCGGGCCCTTCGACAGGCTCAGGGACCGAATTTGGACCAAATGGAAGCGACATAAAGGGCATAAAAAAAGCGACCCGATTGGGTCGCTAAGGTTGCGGAGAGCGGGATCGAACCACTGACCTCTGGGTTATGAGCCCAGCGAGCTACCACTGCTCCACTCCGCGATGTTGTTGCCTCACGAGGATTCGAACCTCGACAGGCAGAACCAAAATCTGTAGTGCTACCATTACACCATGAGGCAATCATTTGGTTTGCGACTGCAAAGGTAATGCATTTTTTTGAATCACCAAAGGTTTTATAAAAAAATCTCGCAAACGCGAGATTTTTTTGACTAATCGGTGATGTGGTGATGCGGTGATGCGGTGATTCGATTAAACGATTTAACGATTGAACGTCTAAAATTTCGAGTAGAGAGTGCATAGTCAATACAGGGCACTTCGACAGGCTCAGCCACCGAGAAGTTAGGTTATTCTGTAATGCTTTATGCAAATTTCAATAAGAAATAGTTCTTTTTGCCTTTTTGCACCAACAAGAACTTATCGTTCAAAAGCATATCGGCAGTAAGAACCGCCTCGAGGTCGTTGCATTTTTCTTTGTTTACAGCAAAACCACCGTTTTGAATCAGCTTGCGCATTTCGCCTTTTGAGGCAAAAACGGCAGCTTTTTCGGTTAGCACATCCATCAATTTTGCACCAATAACCTCTTTGCTTACTTCAAATTGAGGCACACCATCAAATACCGCCAACAAGGTAGCCTCGTCCAACTTCTTTAACGAATCGGAAGTTGCATTGCCAAATAAGATATTGGAAGCCTCAACCGCCATTTCGTAGTCTTGCTCAGAGTGCACCATAATGGTAATTTCTTTTGCCAAACGTTTTTGCAACA
This sequence comes from Paludibacteraceae bacterium, assembly GCA_017508305.1. Lineage (GTDB taxonomy): Bacteria > Bacteroidota > Bacteroidia > Bacteroidales > Paludibacteraceae > Enterocola. The sequence continues at coordinate 963 of JAFVZF010000072.1, forward strand.
CGCGCAAATGAGGAGCCTCTGCGTGTGCTGCTACCAATGCCTCTACCTCTTCTTTGCTTAAGAAAGTAAAGATTTTAATGTATTTTTCGGCATCGGCGTCGCTTACATTAAGCCAAAATTGGTAAAACTTGTAAGGAGTTGTATACTCGGGCGATAACCATACGTTACCACTTTCGGTTTTACCAAACTTACCGCCATCGGCTTTGGTAATAAGCGGGCAAGTAAGAGCGTATGCTTCGCCACCCAATTTACGACGAATCAATTCGGTACCGGTAGTAATATTGCCCCATTGATCAGAACCACCCAACTGCAAACGACAGTTTTTAGTTTCGTACAAGTGCATAAAGTCAAATCCTTGCACCAATTGGTAGGTAAACTCGGTAAACGACATCCCTACACTCGACTCGGCAGACAAACGTTTTTTTACCGAATCTTTTGCCATCATGTAATTGACGGTAATGTGCTTGCCAATGTCGCGTATAAAGTCAAGGAAAGAAAATTCTTTCATCCAATCGTAGTTGTTTACCATCTCTGCAGCATTGGGCGCATCGCTGTCAAAATCCAAAAATTTTGCCAATTGCGCTTTGATGCAGGCTTGGTTGTGACGAAGGGTGGCTTCGTCCAATAGGTTACGTTCGGCACTTTTGCCCGATGGATCGCCTATCATACCGGTAGCTCCGCCCACCAACGCCAATGGTTTGTGACCACAACGTTGAAAGTGGCGCAACATCATTACCCCTACCAAGTGGCCAATGTGCAACGAATCGGCAGTAGGGTCAATACCCAAATAGGCCGTCGTCATTTCTTTTGCCAATTGTTCTTCTGTTCCGGGCATCATGGAGTGAATCATGCCTCTCCATGTCAATTCTTCTATAAAATTCATTATCGTTTTGCTTTAAAAAATTCTTTCATCAATAAGGCGCACTCTTCTTGCATTACGCCAGCTACTACTTCTGTTTTAGGATGCAGCGAAGTAGGTGCCTTGACAGTGAAGCCGTACTTTTCTTCGCTTGCTCCGTATACCAACTTGGCTATTTTTGCCCAATACATCGCCCCCGAACACATTACACACGGCTCTACGGTAACATACACCGTACAATCGGGCAAATACTTGGCACCCAACTCATTCATAGCTGCCGTTAGCGCCAACATTTCGGCATGGGCAGTGGCATCGTTGAGTGTTTCGGTAAGGTTGTGTCCCCTGCCCATAATGCATCCTCCCGCCACGACAATTGCTCCCACGGGCACCTCGTCGGCATCAAACGCTTTTTGCGCCTCCAACAAGGCTTGCTTCATATAGTAGGTATCGTCGTACATGGTTAAAAGAGTGTAGGTGCATCCTCGTCAAACTGCTTTAAGATAGCCCTAATCAAGGTTTCGCGGTAAAACTTAGACTTGTTTTGCACCTTGTAGCGACTTACATATCGATGTACTGCGTCCATTTCTTTGTCGTTTAACAAGAAAGAAATGCGATGCTTGCGCACCATTTTTTCGCGCTGACGAGGTACTATTTGTTTTTTTTTCTTTGCCATAGCCTACCGCACTTGTATTTTATATAAATTTGGCAGTATCTTTGTGGGGCAAAAGTACATATTTTTTGCCTAATAACGAAATGTACAAGAGCATTTTAGCTCTATCACCATCTTATAGTAGAAGAAAACAACATGAATCCTGCCTACACATTGGGACAAAACGGCGAACAAATGGCCGTCCAATTCTTACAACAACAAGGCTACACCATCAGACACCTCAACTGGCGGCACCACCATATCGAGTTAGACATCGTAGCCGAAACACCCGATTATTTAGTCATTGTCGAAGTAAAAAGCCAACACGGCAATACGTTTAAGCACCCATCGCAAGCAGTTGGTTTCCATAAAATAAGGCACATTGTATGGGCAACACATGCCTATGTCCTCCTATACAATGTACCTAAACCCGTTCGATTTGATGTTATCTCTGTGATTGCATCGCCCAACGGCACGCAAATAGAGCATACAGCAGATGCCTTTATGGCACCACTCGAATAGGATGATTAGAAGCTAAAGGTTACCCCTGCCATGGCATTGATGCCAAAGCTACGATAGCCATAGTATACATCCGATTGGATATTTGCCAAGTTTTTGCCTTCTACAAATACACTTAACCAGTCTAATGCCTTGTACGATGCCCATACGTTTACATCGTGCACATCGGTCATTGCCACTGCTTGACCTTTTACCAATGCCATACGACCTGTTAAGAAGTTGTACGATGCACCCACCTGCCATTTTTCCAAGAAATTGTACGTACCTTTAAAAGAAACTTCCCACGTGGGTTTTTGCCAAGCATACGCACACTGGCTTACGTTCCACAAGTTATAGCGGGCACCTACCGACAAGTCCAAGCCTTTAACGTAATCAAAGTGCAATCCGGCTCCCACCGACACTTGGTGCGTGGTAGGTTCGTACACTACATCAAAGGTGTTGGTATAGTAATCCGTCTGCATCACCCCGGTAGCAGTATTGAGGGATTGATGCTCGTGATTCACAAAATAGTACTGATTAAGAAGTATGCGGTAACGTGCATCTACATCAAACAGCAACCCTTTCATAATGCTAATTTTTAACCCTATTGTTGCGTCGAAGGGGGTATAGGTGGGCAGAACGGTTAAATTGGGAGTGATATACTTGTTTTCGCGCACAATGCTGTAGTAGTCATTGCTGCTGTAATCGCCCGTAATGCCTGCATAGAGATAAAACAATTCGGGCACAGTACCTACGTGTGCCTTGATATTGGCTGCCCCGGTAACCGGATACGGGTTCTCACCCTCGGCTATCTGGGCAAACAGCTGTGCTCCCAACTCTACCTGCCAATCTTCGCCATGCCATCCATAGTAGGGGGCTATTTTTAGCACTCCCACATTGTGCATCGGATGCTCTTGCAAGGTAAACATGTGTACATCTACCTCTACCTCGGCACCCAAATGTCCCGAACCCACTTTGCCGCTAAAATCGCCATCAAAACCTACCTCGTGCATCGAAATATCAAAATTTCTGCCAAAGTACAAGTAGTCTAATGCCATTTGGTATTGGAACGATTTTTTAGGATTGGTAGACATCAACTCCATTTCAAAGTTAAAGGCAGAATTAGTACCTACCGTATCTTTGTAAAAAGGGGTGATAGGCTCGTCGCTCATGCCGTAGTAATCGTACCCTGTATAAGCATAGTCGGCTTTCATCGACAACCTATTGCTGCTAAACTGATGCGCATACGACAACGCCACATCGGTAACATGGCTCATGCCACGAGGAGTCGTCCCATCTTCTAAAGCAATGTTGCTCCAATTGGAACGATGCTTTACATCTACATCCAACTGGTACTTATCGCCCTGCAATAAGGGATAGTAAAATTCGCCCAATACTTGCCAATAAAAACCCAAACCTGCCTTAAATGTGCCTTTTTTGTAATCGTATAGGCGGGTTACATCGGCATCGGTTGCCTTTTGCTCATTGGTCGGCAAAGTCACCTCTTCGGTTTTTGACCACGTAGCATACTTTACCTGCGGTGGCTCGGGTTTATAGTCTTCTTTATCGGGTGTAAGCATGGGTTTACTTACCTGCCCAATGGTAGGATTATAATCGCGCTGAACGGTGACATCACGATTCAACTCATCGGCAGCCCAAACTGCCGTCCACATACTTAAAAGGCCTATGCTTACTAAAACTATACGTTTCATGCGTTAATTGTTAGATACTGTTTCGTTTTCGTAATTTTTAATTGTTTCCAAGCGGGAGGTAATGCCCATTGCTACCTCGGCATCGTCCGTTGCATCATAGTTTTCTTGCAAACTTAGCAAGTACTGTTTCGCCTCAAAATAGTTTTCTTGCGCCACGTATACATCTGCCAACACCAAGAACGCTTTTGCCAACCAATGCTGATGTCCTGTGCCTTTTTCAATGTAATCAAACACCTCTGCCTCTGCTTTGGTATAGTCTTTTTTGTAAAGGTAGTAGTGTGCCATCAAGTATTTGGCCTCTGCTCCCCATGCACTGCGGGTGTCGCTTGCCAAATAGCGAGTATCAGGCAACGATTCTTCTATCATGTTCTTTGCTATATACGCTTTCATACGGTTGTAGCGTGCCTCTTTGATCATATCCGCATCGCCGGCATAGGTTGCAACCACATCGGTAGCAGCCGCAATGGTTTTGTCGTACTCTTTGAGCAGGTAGTAGCAACGCAACAAGCCCAAAGCCGCCGCTTTTTTATTTTCTTTATTACCAATACCCTCTAACTGGGCAAAATAAGTGGCAGCTTCTGCATAGTTGGCTGCATCGTAGCTAAGCGAAGAGACACGCACCAAGGTCATCTCCAAATTGGGGTTTTCGGCATCGTTTACCAATTTTTTATACCACGACAGTGCTGCTGCGTTGTTGTGTTGGCGATAGTAACAATTTGCCAAATAGTAGGCAGCCAACGAGTGGTACTTGCCATCTGGATAAGCCTGCAAATATTTTTCAAATCCGGCAACCGCACCTGCCAAATCGTCGCGGAAGTAGATTTTCTCTACCGCTTTGTACTGCAACGAGTCTTCTTTTACCGACGAGGATTTGCCCAATTTTTGTGCTAACTGGTTAAATTCATCCACTCGGTTTTGATCCACCATCATGCTCTCCAACGTGGTCAACGAAGTGGCAGCCTCTTCGCTATTGGGATATTGAGCAATAATTTCCTTGTACATGGCAATAGAAGCATCGATCATACCTTCGTTGTACTGCAACATGGCAATTTGCAGCTTCGATTTGCGCACCACATCGCTGTTTTTGGCAAATTTGGCACAAATGGTCTTAAAGATTTCGATGGCTTTTGCATTATTATTCAACGAGGTATAGCTACGAGCTGTTTCGTACAGGGCATCGTCTACCCACGCCGATTTGGGAAAAGTTTGCTGCAATCTATCCAACTCGGCTATTTTTTCGTTGTATTTACCTTGCAAGCCCAATACAAAGGCTTTTTGGTAAAGTGCATAATCTACCCCGGCAACGGTTCCGCCTTTCTCAATGGTTTGGGTATACGCCTGCAACGCCCTGTCAAACTGACGCTCCTGAAAATAAGCATCGCCAATGCGGTTGTAAGCATCTAACAGCAATACCGTATTTTCTGTCTCCATTTGCACGTATTTTCTAAACCACTCGGTAGATTGCGTGTATTGTTTTTGCATAAAATACGAATATGCAAGGTTGTAATACGCCCAATTGTATTCGCTTTCGTTGCGCGAAGTGGTATTTTTAAGGTATTTCTCAAAATAAGGCTGCGCCTGTTGGTACTTCCCGTCGCGGTACAAACATTCGCCATACCAAAAATAGGCACGTGTAGTAATCGATTCGTTGTACGACTTTTGCGCCAACAAAGTATCCAGATATTGCATGGCAGAGGCATACTTTCTGTTGGCAATGGCATTGGTCGCCATACCAAATAGTACCCTTTCTTCTGCTTCTTTTACCGTTCTGTTGGTTGTATTTAGCTTTTTAATCGACTCGTACGCTTGCGAGTAGTTGGTGGTGGTAAGGTAAGCATTGACCAAATACTCGTACACCTTATCCTTGTATTGTGACGATGGAAATTCTTTTAAGAAACGTTCAAAAGCCCCAATCGATTCGTTAAACGGTTGGTATGACATCTCGTAAGTTACCAATGCGTAGTTATACAAGGCATCTTCTTGGATATTTTTATCGAATGTAGCGTACGATGCTTGCTCAAATGCCATACGGGCCTTGTTCTTGTCTGCCAATTTTAAATACGACATACCCAAATGAAAATAGGCATTTTGGGTAAGACGATCTTGTTTGACAGTGGTTTTAGACAACGTTTTGGTGGCCATATCGTATTTTTCCATGCGATAGTAAGCCATACCCAATACGTACCAATCCTCGCGTGCAATGCGCTTTTTTACTTTCTGATAGCGTTCTAAATAACCAACTGCCACTGCATTACTATCTGCTCTAAAGGCACATACCCCCATGATGCGCAACACCTCCGATAGTTTTTTATCCTTCTTTTCGGTGGCGATGAGTTTTTTTCCGTACAAGGTTGCCTGTTCGCAATTGTCCTGCAAAAAATACAGCTGGCAAATAAGATAAGCAGCGCTTTCTTTAAATTCGGGTGTATTTTCTACTTTTTTGATCGATGCCAATGCCTCCGAATAGTTGCCCTGACAATACTGCGCATAGCCGTAGTAGTACAAAGCATGCTGTTCGTAGCTGCCTGCTCCGTTTTTAAGCAACAATCCCAATTGATATGCCGCCTTATCGTACTTTTTTTGCTTGATAGAAGCATAACCACGGTAGTACTGCAACGCCTTGGCATCATCGTCAGAAAGCTCGCTTTGACGAATCCGCTCCAACCGATTGGCAGCCGGTTTATACTTACCTGCCTCCATTTCTAAGATGCCAATATACAGCTGCACCTGATCGATGTTTGAAGCATACGGATATTGGGCAGCATACGACAATAACAGCTGCTCTGCCTCTGCCTTTTTCTGGTAAAAAGCAGACAAGGCAACATAGCCCCGCGCCTGACGCTCGGTTTCGGTGCCTTTAAATGCTCCGGAATGCAATGCATCCTGCAAGTAACGGCTGGCAGCCGGATAGTTTTTATCGGCAAACATGCTCTTGCCGGTTTCAAACAAGTGCTTGGGATGCGTATCTACCACCGATTGCTGTGCCCACGCTAACGTTCCCATCGCACAAAATAAGGCCACGATCCATTTATTTCTCATTTCTCATTTCTCCTTTCTCCTTTTTTCTTATAAACGTAATACCATCTCGCAAGGGTAAAATAAAATACTCTATATCCGGTGCGGTTGTTAGGTAATCATTAAAAGCCAACAAGCCTTGGGTTTGATAGTCGTTTGATGCCACTTTTTCTACCACCTTTCCACCCCACAACGTATTATCCGCCAATATAATGCCCCCCTCACGTACCTTGTCAAAGACCGCCTCGTAGTAGGCAATATAGTGACGCTTATTGGCATCGATAAACACCAAATCAAACTCCTCATTGCACGTGGCAAGGTACTGCAACGCATCACCCACCAAAAACTCTATCTTATCTGCATGCTCCGATTGGGCTATATAGCTACGGGCAATGTCTTCTATTTCGTCATCTATGTCGATGGTGGTAATTTTTCCATCTGCTGGCAATCCCTCTGCCATACAAATGGCAGAATAACCTACATAAGTACCCAATTCGAGCACTCTTCGCGCCCCCATCATGCTTACTATCATGCTCAAAAGACGTCCTTGTATATGCCCCGATAGCATGTGCGGGTGCAACATACCTATGTTTACCTCGCGCGTAAGCCTTTGCAGCAACTCCGATTCGGGCTGCGAATGATCTAATATGTATTTTTCTATCATTGTTTAGGCGTTTATTCGTTGAGTCGTTTAGGCGTTGAGGCGTTGAGGCGTTTAGGCGATTTAACGATTATTCGGACTACGTCCTCATGATTTTTGGCATCGGCTCGGCATAATCCAAATAAATTTGGCTTCTGCGCTCACCTCGCACTGAAATTATTCAGGCTTCGCCTTCATGATTTCAGGCATCGCCTCAGCATAATCAAACAAGTTTGTTTCTGCACTCGGCTCGCACTGAAATTCCTAATTATTCAATGCTGCGCATTTCATGATTTTTGGCATCGGTTCGGCAAAACCAAGTAAACTTGTTTCTGCGCTCACCTCGCACAAAAATTCCTAATTCCTAATTCCTCATTCCTAATTATTTGAACACCAGTTGCGATAGGTTATTGGGGGCAAAGTACTGCTCTGCAACCTGCATTAACTGCTGTGCCGTAATAGCATTTATCTTTTGCTCTATCTGGGCATAATCTGCCAACTTCCCATACAAAAAATATTGCTTGGCTGTATTTAAAATCCAAGCTTCTTTGTTTTCTGAAGCGATGATCAGCTGTGCCAACATTTGCCTTTTTGCAGCATCCAATTGCTTGTCGGTCAACGGTTTCTGACACATTTTATCCAGTTCTATGCGTACCAACCTAAGGGCACGTTTTAAATCGGCATGATCGGTACCAAGGTAAATACTCCACACTCCGGTATCGCTATAGGATACCACCTGCGACTCTACCTGATATACCAAAGCATGGCGTTCTCTAAGTGCCATATTGAGCCTGCTATTGGCTCCGTTACCTCCTAATATATTATTGAGCAAGGCAGAAGCATAGCGCATAGGACTATACGCATCTATTGCCCTACCGCCTAACAAGCAATGCGCTTGCGAGGTGTTTTTCGTTACCTGCAATGTGCATGGATGGTAGTTAAAGGGCACCTCTCTTGTGTAGTTTCTTACTCCTGTATGCCCAGAAAAATAGCGATATGCCCATTTCTCTGCCTGTTGCAACGAAACATCACCCATTAAGAAAAGCAGTTGACTATCGGGCGTATAGGTACGATCATAAAAGGCCTGCAAACTATCTACCGTTACATTTTCTAACGATTGTTTGGTTCCTAATATATTACGCCCAATGGTATAGCCCGAAAAGATGGCATCCTCAAAATCGTCCACAATCGAGTCGGCAGGCGAATCTAAGTAGCTATCAATTTCGTCCATCACCACCTCTGTTTCTTTGCTCAAATTATCGGGTAAGAAACGCACATTGAGGCAGACATCTGCCACCAATTCGATGGCACGTGCCATATCACGTCTTAGCGACAAGGCGTAGACCACCGTTTCTTCTTTGGTGGTATAGGCATTTAGTTCGCCTCCTACAGCCTCTAACCGATTGATAATTTGAGCAGCCGTTCGCCGCTGTGTGGCTTTAAACAGCATGTGTTCGGTTAGGTGTGCATACCCATGCTCACCAACAAGTTCATCGCGGGTACCTACTCCCATAAACAAACCACAGTAAGACACCTCGCCCTTGTCCGGCAAAAGCATCACCCTGAGTCCATTGGGGAGCACAAAAGTATGAATTTGTTTTTTTTGCATCCTTGATATTGACACAATAAGAGGCTGACCATAGGGCCTGCCTCTTACTATTATTACATACCTATAAAGATAGGCTTACTCTTTGCTATTGTTACCCTTATCAGAACCTACACGATCCATAGCGCAACGGAAACCAATATCGTTGGCACTAAGTTTTTGTTCTTTGTAACGACGTGTAGCCGGATTCAACCAATACGAACGGTCTTTCCAAGAACCACCCTTGTAAACACGGGTAGTATTAGAAATTTGGGTGGCCAAGTATTTTGCCACATCGGCGTTAGCATGGTCGGCATCGTATAGACGACGGGTAGCTTCGTCCGGATCGACCACTTCTAACCATTTACTTACAGCACTTTGTGCATCACCGTCTTTCCAGTTACGAACATCGTACTTGTTGTATGCTGCCACGCTGTCTTTTGACACCGGCACATCATATGCCAAACGACCTAAGCTGTCTACTTGGTATACACCCAACGAGTCTTTTACAGGAGCCACATATACGTTACCACGGAAGGGATTGTATTCTGAATACTCGTCACTGCTGGCAGGACGATACACGTCCATTACCCATTCGTTTACATTACCTGCCATGTTATACAAGCCAAAATCGTTGGGCCAGAAAGAATTAACAGGAGCAGTAATATTAGCTTTATCGTTCAAGTCGCCTGCAACCCCCATCATATCACCACGACCACGAGAGAAGTTGGCCATAATTTTACCACGGCTCTTACGGCTTGCATTACGTGTTTGTGCACCGTCCCAAGGATAGATACGACGTTTGTCGTAGTTTTCCATCTCTTCTTCAGAACTCAAACCGTATGCCGCAAATTCCCATTCTGCTTCGGTTGGCAGACGATAGCTGGGCATTAGCAAACCATCCGACATGGTGGTTTTACGAGGATCGCCAAACTCATTGCGCGATGTGGTTTTTTCGCCGGCAGGGTCGTATTCTGTTGCCAAATATTTGCCGGTATTGTATACTTTGGTTTTGGCGGTAGAGTCGTTTTCGAAACGAGTAGAGTCACGATAAATGGCTTCGAAATCGGGGAATTCGATAACACCATTATCGCGCAACACCAATTCGTTTACGCGGTCGGTACGCCATACGCAATAGTCGGTTGCTTGCTCCCAACTAACACCTACAACAGGATACATATCGTATGCAACGTGTGTAAAGTAGTAGTTAAGGTAAGGTTCGTTGTATGCCAACTCTTCGCGCCAAACAGTAGAGTCCGGACGACATTTATCAGACACTTTTGGACCATACATAAAATTCATCCAATACACATACTCGCGCCAATCGCGGTTAGAAATTTCGTATTGGTCCATGTAGAAGGTGTTAACGGTTACACGGCGAGGATAGTTGTTCCATTCGCTATAGGTATCTTCGTTTACACGACCCATAGTAAAAGTACCGCCACCGATAAGAACCATTCCGGTAGGGGTTTGTTGTTCGTAACCTTCGGTAACTTGAAAACCACCATATTCGGCATCGTTGTATTTCCAACCGGTTGTGTTCGAAGTACCTTTGTTACAAGCAGCAAAAGCCAACACCAACAATCCAAGAAGAAGTGTTTTTTGTAAGAAGTTAAATTTCATGGTATAAATTAAGGTTATTTTATTAGCCGACTACAAAGATAACTGATTTTTTTGTTCAATATTGTGCAAAAACATATTTTTTTTCAGTTTTTGCCGAAAATGACTGCAAAGATGAGGATAATTTTTAATTTTGCAAAAATATTTGTTGACAAATCGACGAATCGACTAATCGGTGGTGATTTGGTGATTTGGTGAGTCGGTGAGGCGGTGAAACGTAGTCCGAATAATTTTTCGAATAGCGAGTGCAGAGGCAAGTCTACTTGACTATGCCGAGTCATGAGACGTACTGATGACCGAAGGGAATAAAAATCATGAGCGAAGCGAATAATTTTGCGACTAAACGACTAAACGACTAAACAACTAAACAACAAATGTATATCAACCTAAAAGGCCATCTACTCAGTTTGCAGAAACCCATTGTTATGGGCATCTATAACGTTAGCCCCGACTCTTTTTATACGGAGAGCGTCGAGCAAGTATTGCCTAAAACGGTCGATATCATTGATTTAGGCGGATGTTCTACCCGACCCGGCGGCGAGATAGCCTCTGCATCGGACGAAAAGCAACGCTTACAACAAGGATTTGAGCAATTAAACGCCTTGTACCCAAACATACCCATTTCGGTAGATACATTTCGCCCCGAAATAGCCCATTGGGCAGTAACCGAGCAAGGCGCTGCTATCATCAACGATGTATCGGGTGGCAACGAAGAAATGTTTCGGGTAGTGGCACAACTGCAGGTACCTTATGTGCTTACCTATCCTCACGAAGGCAATAGTAGTGACATGTTGTTTTTCTTTTCGAAACAGATAGCCTCGCTCACCCGATTGGGGATAAACGACATTATATTAGACCCGGGATTTGGTTTTGGCAAAACGTTGGAGCAAAATTATGAGATAGCGCGCAATCTATCCTGCTTGCAAACCTTTAACCTGCCTGTTTTGGTAGGTATATCGCGCAAAAGCATGATTCAAAAAGTATTAGGCACCACACCACAAGAATCACTCAATGGTACAACGGTGCTAAATACCCTTTTACTGGAGCGTGGCGCGCACATTTTACGTGTTCACGATGTTGCCGAAGCCCAACAAGCAATTGCGCTGTATGAGATGGTGATGCGGTGATTCGGTGATGCGGTGATTCGGTGATTCGGTGATGCGGTGATTCGGTGAGGCGGTGATTCAAGGTGAACGCAGTAGGGACGCACGGCTCGTGCGTCCGTGGTCGCCTAAACGACTCAACGACTCAACGCCTAAAGTTGCGATTAAGCGAGAGCAGAGGTAAGTTTACTTGACTATGCCGAGCGTGAGCAACTTCATGAGCGAAGCTAACTAAACAACAAGTAACGAATTATGATAGAATTCAGACTAAAAGATTTTTTTGACATACTTATTGTTGCCCTTTTGCTGTACCAAACCTACAAACTGTTAAAGGGCACAACGGGGATGAATATATTTGCCCTATTGGTAAGTTTTATTTCGGTATGGTTTTTGGTATCGTTTGTTTTTCAGATGGAGCTGTTGGGTTCTATTTTAAACAAAGTGGCAAATGTAGGGGTTATATTATTGGTTATTCTGTACCAAGACGAGATACGAAACTTCTTATCCACGCTTGGTAGTCGGTATGCCAACAACCTGTATGCACGTATCAAAAGGGCGCTACTTAGCAAACGCGATGCACAACCTTTGCAAGAAATCAACGAAATAGTTGAAGCCATGGTTGCGTGCGCCAAAACCAAAACCGGCGCTTTGGTAGTGATCCAAAAAGAAGGCGACCTTACCACCTACTGCCAAACCGGCGAAATAATCGAATCCAACATCAAAGCCCGGCTCATCGAAAACATTTTCTTTAAAAATACCCCTTTGCACGATGGCGCACTGATTATTGTAGAGAATCAAATTAAATCGGTGGGTTGTATTTTGCCCATATCGCACAAGCGCGATTTGCCAAAAGAGTTAGGGTTGCGCCACAGAGCCGCCTTGGGTATTACCGAAAAGACCGATGCCTATGTGATTGTTGTTTCTGAAGAAACCGGACGCATCTCCTGCATGCGACAAGGCGAAATGCTACTTGGAGTTACAAAAGAACGGTTGACGGAGTGGCTTTCTAATTAAAGGAGAGTTGAGAAAGTAGAAAGGAGAAATGGGTACCCATCTCTCCTTTTTTATTACGATTCATCGATTCGCCGATTACTCGGGCTTCGCCCTCATGAAGTTTGGCTGCGCCTCGGCATAGTTCAAACAAGTTTGACTCTGCACTCGGCTTGCACAAACTTTAGTCGGTTAGTCGGTTAGTCGGAGCTTTGCTAGCAAAGCGACTGATTAAAATTTTGCATTGTGCATATCGCCGGTTTCCATAAAGGCTCTGTGCATACCAAAACAAGTTTGCAAGTTGGTAGGTGTATGGCCTTTCGAAGCCGACTCCAAGTATTCGCGCATAAGCGGACGATAGCTTGGATCAACGCAATTGTCGATGATTAAATTAGCACGTTGAATAGGCGATTTGCCACGCAAGTCGGCAATACCGTGTTCGGTAATCAACACCTTAACCGAGTGTTCGCTGTGGTCGATGTGCGATACCATAGGAACGATAGCACTAATAGCACCGTTTTTGGCGGTAGAAGGTGTGGTAAAGATAGAAATGTAAGCGTTACGGGTAAAGTCGCCAGAGCCACCCAAACCGTTCATCATCTTGGTACCCATTACGTGTGTACTGTTGATATTGCCGTAAATATCGGCTTCTAACGCAGTGTTGATGGTGATAAGACCCAAACGACGCACCAAACCGGGGTTATTAGACAACTCTTGTGGACGAAGCACCAACTTATCGTGGAAAAAGTCCATGTTGTCGTAAATTTCTTGCAACACAGGGTCGGTTACGGTTAGCGAGCAACCGCTGGCAAAGGTAATGCGGCCTTTTTTCATCAAATCGATAACAGCGTCTTGAATTACCTCGGTAAACATGGTAAAGGCAGGAATTTCGGGGTTGTTACCCAATTCGAACATCACGGCATTGGCAATGTTACCTACCCCACTTTGTACAGGCAAGAAACTTTTTGGGATACGACCCAAACGCATTTCGTTGGTCAAAAATTCGGAAACATATTTGCCAATTTGGCTGGTAACAGCATCGGGAGCTGTAAAACCACCTACTTCGTCTTTGCGGTTGGTTTTAACCACAGCCACTACTTTTTTAGGATCTACTTTTAGCACAGGGCTACCAGCGCGGTCTGACACGCTGTACACAGGAATTTCGTGACGGCAAGGAGGGTCGCAAGGTTCGTAAATATCGTGCATACCACGCAATGTTTTGGGGTGGCGTTCGTTTAGCTCGATGATAATACGATCTGCCAAGTTGGCGATGGTAGGAGATATACCTACACCACTGGTAAGCACAATTTCGCCTGCATCGTTGATATCGCACGCTTCGATAATAGCCACCGTTGGTTTGGGCATAAAGCCATAACGTAACTCTTGCGCCAATTGCGAAAGGTGCATATCAAAATACTCGGCACCACCGGGAGTATTTAGCGAGTTGCGCAAATCTTTGTTAGATTGGTAAGGCGTACGGAAGCTAATGGCATTAGCACGTGCCAAAGCGCCATCGGTGCTATCGCCAGTAGAGGCACCTGTGTACATACCAATTTTAAAAGGTTTACCTGCTGCGTGCAAAGCTTCTGCACGTTTTGCAAGAGCAGAAGGTACTTCTTTGGGCGCACCGGCAGGGGTAAAACCACTAAAGCCAACTACGTCGCCATTGTTGATAAGCTCGGCTGCTTGCTCAGCCGTCATTACGTTGTAAATCATATTTAAATAGATTGAAGTTTTTCTGATAAGATGCGCAAAGATAATACTTTTTTTGTTTAATCGTTTAATCGTTGAGTCGTTTCGTTGATTATCACAAGGGTAATAGTAAACACCAAGCCATTTGTATAAAACATAAAAGGAACCTTACCCATACGGGAGGTTCCTTTCATTTATTATTATTTCTGCCAAATATTGACTGCTTCTACAATGCAAGTCTGCAACTCCTTCTTCTATTAAATTTGCATACGGAGACGTATAATATATATCCATAGCTTCTTCTAAAGAAATACCTTGCATCTTACTTATGCATAATATCACCGCATAACTTTTTGCACTCTTATTGGCTTGTAGTTCTACATTGGTCATAGTTTTACACTCTCTATAAAAGACAAACAATGTTTTATCATTTCTTCATTTCTAATACAATACTGAATATTTGGTTTCTCGTATTTTAATAAACCTAGTGTATCTTCTTTTGATAATGTCCCTTCAAAATACCTATCTAATGTGACAATAACACGGTCATTAGCAATACCACCTATTACTAAATCATAATTCTCAACCTCTTTACCAGCCCGACAACTTGCTACAAAATCCAACCATTCATCATTATATGCAGGAAATTCACGTACACTCCAATTGTCCCAATTTTCATTTAATTCATATACATTTATCCATGCTTGTTTGCCTCTTCGAATAAATCTATGAGCATATTTTTCAGCTTGGTCATAGATAGTTGTTAGATAAAAGCCTCTACCAAAATCAAGAAAATTTCTTGAATGTTCTGTATCTGGACTTTTTATTTCTATAAATGAAGCATGATATACTCTCATGACAATAACACCCCTTTCTCTTTCATAAATTCTTCTAAATCTTCCATTACATAAGCAGCACTGAATGTGTGTAGCACATCGTACGAAGGGATCAAGTAATCATACAATATACCTGAACTTTTAAGTTTATTATATACCTCTGATTGTGGAATGTTCAATTTTAATGCTAATCCACTAATACAGTATGTTACAAATTCTAATGTATTCCCATTCATCATAAAATGCCTATTAGGAGTAATTTATACAAAGGTAATTATAAATTTCAAAAAAGCAATATTGCTTGCAACTTGCAGCAAAGAATTGATTTGATGGGTAGGAACACCCAACAAAAACACCAAACCCCTGCTACCAATAAAGATTGTCTATTTCATATTTTGATTTCAGCACACACAAGCTTCTACCGATGCAAATCTTACGTTGTGTAATATTTAATACTCCAACTGGTGCCCGCACACAGAGAAGCAAGGAATCTACCTCCGCAATCTTTGTTGGTTGATCTGTATATATACCTGATTGAGACAAATATAACTCTGTATATACAACTATAAGTACAATGAAATGTATCACGACTGATGATATTTTATTACTTTTGTACAACAAATGAATTGATAGATGGTAAAATATACTAAACCTGCATTAAAATTTGATGAACAAATAGCTTTGCTCAAAAGTCGAGGATTGGTTATTGAAGACGAGCAGAGAGCCATTAGACATCTTTCTAATGTTAGTTATTATAGAA
>JAFVZF010000073.1 GCA_017508305.1 Paludibacteraceae bacterium
AATGCGGTAGTTTATCACCTCGGCTTTGTCGTTCATTTCAAAAAGCACCGAATAGGTCAGTTTGTCTTCGTTGGGACGGAGCGAGCACACCATGTTACATAGTTTTTCGGGCAACATCGGAATGGTTCTATCTACCAGATACACCGAGGTGGCGCGGTCAAAGGCTTCTTTGTCGATGGGGCTGTGTGGGGTAACGTAATGGCTTACATCGGCAATGTGAACCCCAATTTCGACATTGCCATTGTCCAACTTTTTATACGATAGCGCATCGTCAAAATCCTTTGCATCGATAGGGTCAATGGTAAAGGTGGTGGTGGCACGACAGTCTTCGCGACGTTTTATTTCTTCGTCACTAATTTGGGTGTCGATTTGCTCGGCAAGAGCCGTCAGCTCCTCTGGATACGAGTAGGGAAGACCATATTCTGCCAAGATCGCATGCATTTCGGTGTTGTTGTCGCCTACTTCTCCCAATACATCCATTACCTCGCCAAAGGGATTCTTCGCTTTCTCTGGCCAATCTGTCATCCTGACAAATACCTTTTGCCCATCTTTGGCTCCGTTTAATTTGTTATGTGGTATGTATATATCATTGCTTAATAGTCGATTATCTACTACTACAAACGATACCCCTCCCACAATATTCATTACGCCTACAAACGTGGTGCGGTTGCGTTCTATTATTTCTACCACTTCGCCTTCTGTTTGGCGTCCGCTGCGTTTGGCGTACACTAAAACACGTACACGATCGTTTTTCATAGCATGCGCCAAGTTGCGGTCGGCGATAAAGATCTTCTCGCCTCCATCGTCCGGAATCAAGTGCGTTTTACCATTATTGTTTCGATCGATAGTCCCGATAACGTATTTATTCAGGGTAATGGCCTTGTACCTGCCACGTTCTACTTCCTGTATAATACCTTGTTGTACAAAGTACGCTAATATGTGAGGTAGCTTTGCTTTGTCGCTTGCCTTGGTAATGCCTGCTACGGCTGCCAACTGTTTGTGGTTAAACGGGCGATTTTCAAAACGCAAAATAGCGGGTGCAACGTGGTTGATGAGTTCTTTACGGTCCATGGTTATTTTTTCTTCTTGTTGCGGGTGGGTGTGTTATTTTGTTTATACGGCTGTTTGTCCTTAAATTCGCCGGTAGCTCTCAGTAGTTCTGGGTTATTTAGTAGGAAATGCAGCCCCGTTTCGTAACCAATCTTATAGATTTCTTGGTATTTAGAGAAATCAAGTATGCTGTAATTTTTGCTGGCATACACATCGATTATATAGTCACAACAAGCCCTACCTTCTTGCGAGGTATGCATCACCAATGTGCTCATGGTGCGCATAACAGCTTCTTTGATGTTTTTAATTTGTTTTATTTCTGTATATGGGTTTACATCTACCCCGATTAGTATGTCGCATTCGTTTCTAATGGCACATGCAGGAAGGTTGTTGGTCAATCCCCCATCAATATATACCATGCTGTCAATGACCACCGACTGAAACAGCACCGGTATGGACATAGAGGCTAACGTGTATTTTTGCAACCTATCTCCACTATGAATAATTTCTCCTTTGGTAGTCATCAAATTAGTGGTAGCACAGTAAAAGGGTTTCGGAAGACTATCAAAACTATCGGTAGGAAGTACCTTTTGCAAAAAAGAGGCAATGTATTTTTTAGAGTGCAATCCTAATTCGCCCGATTTAATATCAAGCGACATAATTTTACGATTGTGATTCATCTTGTGGGTTTTAATATGGACTAAAATTTCATCTGGCGAAAGGCCTGCTGCGTATAAAACCCCTACAATCGCCCCCATACTTGTACCCGATACAATGGTAGGTTCAATGCCGTAATCTTCCAATGCTTGTAGCACACCAAGATGTGCATATCCCAAGGCTCCTCCTCCGCTTAAAGCAATACCCACCTTGTGTTTGGTATCATCTTGCGCATACATAGCAAAGGGAAAAAGCATAGCCAATCCCCATAACATCCATATTTTTAGCAGTTGTTTCATTTTCTCAAGAAAAACTAAATGATTGTACTATCAAAGGTAGAAAAAGTTTTTTTGAGCCTTACTTATTTCCATGTTAAATTTTTATAGCGAGGTAAAATAATTTGTATTTCAGAAAAAAGATGTAATTTCGCAACGTAACCCATACGAAGAAATAATATGAAAAAAGTTGATGAACCAGCCGTAGTATATGGCACATCCCAGGTCATGGATTTATTATTGTTACGATAATAGCGAATTACATATTCTGGATATTCGTTCTACAACGATGAAATAAAAAAGCGACCTGTTGAGGTCGCTTTTTTGGTTTGTATGTAATACAATGTATTAGATCAAATTCATTTCGGTAAGGATGCTGTTGGTTTTGCGAACAGCAGCTTCGCTTGCAGCAAGCAATGCTTTTTCGTCGTCGTTAAGATCTAACTCAACTACCTTTTCAATACCGTTTTTACCAATAATTACAGGCACACCAATCATGATGTCGTTCATGCCATATTCGCCTTCCAAGCTGGCGGCACAAGGAATCATCTTCTTTTGATCCTTGATAATCGATTCTACCAAGAACGATGCGGCAGCACCGGGAGCCATCCAAGCCGAAGTGCCCAACAAACCAGTAAGAGTAGCACCGCCTACCATGGTAGCCTTGGCTACTTCGTCCAATTTTTCTGCACTTAAGAAATTGCTAACCGGCACACCCTTGTACGAAGCGAAACGAGTGAGAGGAATCATGGTGGTATCGCCGTGACCGCCAATTACCATGCCGTCCACTTCGTTGGCGTTGCAACCCAATGCTTGGCTCAAGAAATATTTAAAACGGCTGCTGTCCAATGCGCCACCCATACCAATAACACGATTTTTGGGCAATCCTAAACTTTTAAGAGCAAGGTATGCCATGGGGTCCATCGGGTTAGAAACCACTACCAAAATAGCATTTGGAGAGTATTCTAAAATGTTTTTGGCAACCGATTTTACAATGCCGGCATTAACGCCAATCAATTCTTCGCGAGTCATACCGGGTTTACGAGGAAGCCCTGAGGTAATAACAACTACGTCAGAATCGGCTGTTTTAGAATAATCGTTGGTAACGCCTGTTACTACGGTATCAAAACCCATTAGTTGCGCAGTCTGCATAATATCCATGGCTTTGCCTTCTGCAAGACCTTCTTTGATGTCGATCAATACAACTTGGTTTGCCACTTCGTTTACTGCCAATACATTAGCACAGGTTGCGCCTACGTTTCCTGCGCCTACTACGGTTACTTTAGACATAAAATATTCTTTTAATAGTTAAGTAATTCAATATTGTTTCTACAAAGGTAGTCTTTTTTCTCAAAAAAGTGTAACTTTGCCTTGCGATTTTCCTATGAAAGCAAAAAAACTCATTTATATACTTTGTTCGATTGTTGTTTTAGGGCTTTTTACGCAATGCTCTACCAAGAAAAACAACTGGGCTACTCGTTCGTACCACTATGTAACGGCACGTTATAACGTTAATTTTAATGCCAAACAAGCCTTTATGCAAGGCGAAGAGGCCATTGAAATGCAGCACAAAGACGATTTCTCCGAACTTCTTCCTATTTATCCCATTAGTAACCATGATAATGCGCAAGTAGCACGTGCAGATATGGAGAGAACGGTAGAGAAATGCCAAAAAGCCATCAAATTACACTCCATTGTCAAAAAACCAAAGCGCAATGCCTCTAAGGCCAAAGATCCTGCCTATAAGGCATTTATGAGTAAAGAAGAGTACAACCCCATGGTGCAACAGGCATGGTTGTTGATGGGTAAGGCTCAATTTTATCAGCTGGACTTTGTGGCGGCTAATGCTACGTTTGCCTATGTAATGCGCCATTTTGACGATAACAAAGAGGTGGCAGCCGAGGCGCAACTATGGGCGGCTCGCAGCTATGCCGAGATGCAATGGTATTACGAAGCAGAGGACCTGCTCAAGCGCATGGACGAAAAATCGTTTACGCCCCAAATAAGTCGTATATACGTATTGGTAATGGCCGATTTGTTGTTAAAGAGAGAGCAGTATGTCGAATCCATTCCTTTTTTAGAAACGGCAATCAAAGAATCCAAAGGACAAGAAAAAGCACGATTGTGTTACATATTGGCGCAGGTTCACGAAAAATTGAATCATTATAGCGAAGCTTCTACTTGGTACCAAGAAACCTTGGATTTGCACCCCTTGCACGAAATGGAATTTAATGCACTGCTTTCGCAGGCGCGTTGCTATCAAGGTAGCGATGCGAATCCCATCGTAAAAGAGTTGCAACAACTTATCAAAAAACAGAGCAATCAAGATTACTTAGACCAAATTTACTATACCATTGCTTTGTTGTATCACCGCAATGGCGATATGCAAAAAGCAGAAGAGTTTTACCAAAAAGCCATCGATTCCAGTACAAGAAGAGGCATTGATAAAGCCAAAGCTTTGTTGGCATTGGCTGACATTCGTTACAATGAAGAAAAATACGTTGTGGCACAACCCTTGTATAACGAGGCGTTGCCCATTATCCCTGCCGATTACCCCAACTATGAAGAAATCGAAAAAAGAACATACCTATTAAACGATATTGCCCGTAACGAACAAATCGTTGTTTTGGAAGATAGTTTGCAGGTATTGGCGACCAAAACCCACGATGAGCAGGTTGCCATTATCAACCAAGTTATCGAAGCAAAGAAAAAAGCAGACGAAGAGGAACAAAAGCGATTGCAAGAAGAAGCGCGTCAGCAAAGTTTACGCGATCAAAGCAATGCGCTCTCTCAGGCGGGATTATCGCTTGGCGAGGTAGCAGATAAGTCGTGGTATTTTTATAATCCGACCTTGCTTACCCGCGGACGTGTGGAGTTTCAAAAGCTTTGGGGCAAGCGTGTATTAGAAGACGATTGGCGTCGTAGCAACAAAATGTTGGCTTATGCAGATACCGACTTGCAAGATGATGAGGAGGATGCAGATGACGAAGATGAAACTTTGCCCCAGCAAAAACAAGTGGCATTAACTCCATACGATGTAGAATATCACTTGCGATTGTTGCCGGAAACTCCCGAAAAGTTGGCGGCTTCTAATAATGCCATTCAAAATGCACTGGGAAATCTCTTTATTTTGTATAACGAAAAGATGAATCAGCACGAAAAAGCCATCGAGGTGTACAACGAATTGAAGAGACGTTTTCCCGATTATGCAGAAATGGGAGAGGTGCGATATCGCTTGTTTAAAGCATACGAGAGGGCAGAAAATAAGCAAGAGGCAGAGCGTATTAAGCAAGAAATATTGACCCATCATGCAGATAGTAAATATGCTAAATTGTTACAAAATATAGCGGTAGAGGACGAAAGCATGGAAGCCATGGCAGAGTCGTTGTACCGTAGTACATATAGCTCGTTTAAGGATGGCGATTTTGTGACGGTGGCTGCCCAAGCACAAAAGGCAAAGGCACTTTATCCCGAATGCAGCATGATGCCTAAATTTATGCTGTTAGAAGCCCTAAGTACCGGTAAAAAAGATGGCAAAGAAGTATTCAAGCAAAAATTGTCGACCATCATCGAAACATATCCGGGAAGCGAAGTGTCTACCATGGCAAAAAATATGGTAGCTTTAATTGGTCAAGGAAAAGAGATTCAATCTACCCGTCCGATTTCTACCTTGTCCGAAGAACGCACCAAGGTGGTATCTCAAACCGAATATGCCGAAAACCTGCAAAAGGCCGGATTTACTTATAATCCAGAAAGTGAGCACTTGTTTATTTGTGCGGTTTCGGGAAATGATTCTATCAAAAACGAGGTGTTGTATGCCATAGGTATGTTTAACTTTACACGTTTCTTGTTAAAAGATTTTGATTTGAACGTACGTCAGTTAAATGATAGCTTGTATGCCGTTGGCGTATCCGGTTTGGTAAGTTTGGACGAGGCTGTTTGGTACCAAAATAATTTGATGAGTGACGAACAGTTGCGTGCAACCATGCAGGGCATTTCGTACAAGGCGTTTGTCATATCGGAAGACAACTTTAAATCGATATTTGACAAAGAATCCATGCTTAAATACTTGGAGTTTTATCGTGAAAATCAGCTAAAAATAGAGGAGTCTGACATAATATCCAAAATTGAAGCATCCGCCGGATTTGTAGAATAACCCATAGTCGATTATTCGGGCTTTGCCCGCATGATTTCAAGCATCGGCTCGACATAATCAAAAGAACTTTTGCGTCTGCGTCCGCCTCGCACCGAAATTAGTCAATAAAAAAACAAACCATCGATTCACCGATTAGTCGGTTAGTCGATTAATCAATAAAAATATGGCAGTAGAAATTCGTGAAGCAGTCACCAAGAAGGACATGAAAAAATTCGTGCAATTCGGCATCGATCTTTTTGAAGGCAACGATTATTTTTGCCCTCCGCTTGTTTTCGACGAGTTAAACACCTTGGACCGAACCAAGAATCCCGCTTTTGAGGTTTGCGAAACCATTTATTATTTGGCTTATCGTGACGGTAAAGTAGTGGGACGTATAGCTGGTATTGTCAATCATCAAGCCAACAAGGCATGGAACGTAAAGAAAACACGTTTTGGTTGGTTCGATTTTATAGACGACAAGGAGGTATCTAAAGCCTTGTTGGATGCCGTGGCAGCTTGGGGAAAAAGCAAAGGCATGGAAACGCTTAATGGCCCTGTTGGCTTTACCGATATGGATCATCAAGGTTTACTCTTAGAAGGTTTTGAATACGAGTCGCCCATGGCAGCTTTGTATAATTATCCTTACTATATCGAGCATTTTGATGCCTATGGATTGGAGAAAGAAGCAGATTGGATTGAAATTCGTTGCGTTGTACCAGAACAAGCACCCGAAAAAATGATGCGTATTGGCCAAATGATTCAAAGCCGCTACAATGTAAAGATTGTTCCTATCAAAAGTAGCAAAGAATTGCTTAAACGATATGGTTACACTTTCTTTGATGTAATAGACGAAGCCTACAAACCTCTTTATAACTACTCTCCACTTACCGAAAAACAAAAAGAATACTATAGCAATATGTATTTCCCCTTGCTAAACTTTGATTTTGTAACATTGGTAGTGAACGAAAAAGACGAAATTGTGGCAGTGGGTGTTTGTATGCCCAACTTAACGCCTGCCTTGCGTAAGGCAAAAGGAAAACTATTCCCATTTGGTTGGTACCATCTATTAAAGGGATTAAAAGCAAAAAAAATGGAGGCGTTAGATTTGTTGCTCATAGCGGTTCGTCCTGATTATCAAAATAAGGGGCTTAATTCGTTGCTATTTATCGACCAGATACCACGTTATCACAAATACGGTATAAAAGAGGCCCGTGTGACAGCTGTTTTAGAAACCAATACCAAGAATCAGGCCAATTTCCAATACTTGGAACACGAGTTTTACAAACGTCGTAGGGCGTATATCAAATCACTCTAATCTCAATAAAAATACAAGAGGTTGCTAAAAATCACATTGGCAACCTCTTCTTTTTTTAGAATATCAAACTATATGTTCTGCGTCGTTTGTGGCGTTTAGAGTTAAAGTAATCTGTTTGTGCATTACCGATAGCACTGCCCTCCAAAATAGGTCCCGATTCCGAATATTTAACGCCGTACTTCTCAAAAATAGGTATCAGATCTTTGAACAATAGTGCGTTGATGCCTTTGGTTTGATAGTCTGGACGTGTTGCATATAGCAAAAAGTCTATTTGTTCAAATCGCTTGGCGCGCATGGTTTTTAATATATGTAACCATCCCAAAGGAAACAACCTGCCATTGCATTTCTGCAACGCTTTGGTAATGTTGGGCATGCACACGCAGACTTGTACAATTTCGTCCTTCTCGTTGGTAACAAAAGTAATAAAATCAAAATTTAAAAACCGAATAAACATATTAGCGTAATAGTGTTTTTGACCGCCTGTTAATGGAACACTATTGCTAAAAGGGCTATTGGCGGCATCAAATACATCAAAGAAAGAGTAACCATATTTCTTTATCAATTCTTTTTTCGATTTTACTTTTACCACTTTTACCTTAAAATGTTCTTCTGCGTAGTTACAGAGTTGCGTCAACTCCTCTGGTATTTGGTGCACCAATCCCGAGTGCATTTCTATCCAATCTTTTTGCCCTTGCAAACCGTAGGCTTGGTAGTGCTTTACGTAGTAGGGGTAGTTGTACAGCGACGCAATGGGCGATAGGTATTGAAATCCTTCAATGAGCAAGCCTTGGTGGTCAAAATCGGTAAATCCGACAGGTCCGAACATGTGCGTCATCCCCTTTGTTTTCCCCCAAGCTACCACGGCATCCAACAAAGCTTTAGATACCGCCAAATCGTCTACAAAATCAAACCACCCAAAACGCATGCACGAATCTTTCCACAATGCGTTTCCTGCATGATTAATAATGCCTGCAATACGTCCTGCCACCTTGCCCTCCTTGTATGCCAAAAAATAGGCGGCCTCGCAAACCTCAAATGCGGGGTTGATACCTTCTGTAAGCGTGTTTAATTCGTCACGAATAATAGGGGGACAGTAAAAAGGATTATTGTTGTACAAATCGAGCGAAAATTGTATAAATAGTTTCAGCTCTTTGCGATTGCTAACTTGTTTAATGTCGATGTGCATTTGAATGTGGTCGCTTATATAATGATAACACGAAATGATACGATATATTGTACGAAAGCACAAAAATAGCAAATTGCCTTTACATATTGAAACATTCACGTCAGCTAAATAAGTTAAGAATAATTAACAATCGTTTTTTTTTTTTGACACTTTTTGCCGTACATTCGCATAAAACTTATTTGTTAACATTAAAATCTAAAAAATCATGAAAAAATTATTTTACTTGAGTGCGCTATGTGCTTTGTTTTGTATGTCGTCTTGTAATGTGAGAACTTTACAGAGTACTGCTAAAGAAATTCAACCGGAAGTTGGTTTGTATATAGCAGATTTGGATATTAAAACAGAAAAAGTAAAGAACGAATTTGTATTTGAAAAATCCTTGCGTATCTCCGAGAAAGAGATGATTGAAAATGCCATTTTCAATGCTTTGGATAAGATTAAAGCCGATTATATTGTAGGTTTGCAAACCCAAGTTTCTGCCGAATATACCAGCAATGGTAAATTAAGATCAAAAAAAGTAATTGTAACAGGTTATCCTGCCTACTTCAAAAATGTTAGACCTATTCCAGCTAATACATTTACTGCTGAAGAGTTGAAAGCAGATACACCCTACATCATTAAAGAAAATGTAGCAGGCGAAGAAAAATCGTACGTAATCATCTCCCCCGAAAAAGATAATGGTCCTGTGTTAAATGTGGATACAGATGAATTATCTGTAGATCATTTGACCTTCAAAAATAAACAGGCTTCCAAAGCGTCTAAAAAATAGCACTTACCAGTTATGAAAAAAATCACATTGTTGAGCACGTTGTGCTTGTTTTGGTTAGGCTGTTTAGGGGCTTTTGCGCAAAAAAGTGGGGTATACGAAGCGATATACTATTCTAAGCCTTATCATATTTATACGCCACATTACCAAGCAGCCAATGCCCACAAGCCAAATCGATTTCTTATAAATAAGGCCGAAAAACCGGTTGTTGCGGATAAAAAAGAAAATAAGAAACAAAAGGCACCAAGTGAGAAAAGTAAATACATGGTGTTAGGTATCAATGCAGGTGCAGGCTTTCATGGTAGTAGCTATGATGAACTAAAAATGACATTTGGGATAGATATTGCTTATCCAATTGTAAAACAATTTGGCATGGGGGTTTACTTTTCTACTGGATTCTTTATGGATGAAAGATATTATGGAGAAGGATATTCTGTATCTGGAGTTCCATTTCAACTTGGTTTGTTGACAACCATTGGTAACTATCACGACAGAACAGCTGCCTTTTTATTTGGTATAGGCTGGGAACTATCCTACGGAAATAATGCCAATATTCGATTAGGATCTATTTTTAGAAACGGGCTAAAGGTCTATGCCGATTTATCGGGTGGTGAGGGTCCTTTCTCAATGACCTTCAATATTGGTTATAACTTTGGTGCTTTGTTTAAAGTTCGATAGTTTTATAAGAAAGCGATCATCTTTTATAAGGTTCGGGATAAAACCAAGTAAACTTGGTTAATTCCGAACCTTGTGTTATTTTTGCAGGTGGTATATACAAACGATAATTATGAACAAAACCATATTACTAACAGGTGGTAGTGCCGGCATTGGCAAGGCTACGGCATTGTGTTTAATGAAAAACGGTTATACGGTCTATGCCCTTTCGCGTAGTGGATGCGAATGTCAAGAAGATGCAAAATCGGGCGGAAAAATTATTTCCATTCAAGCAGATGTGACAAAGCCAGAAACCTTGCAACGAGCGGTAGGTCAAATTGTAAAAGAGCAAGGGGGTATTTATGGCGTTATATGCAATGCAGGCAATGGTATTGCCGGTGCAGTAGAAGACACTTCGCTTACCGAATTGCAGTACCAATTTGCTACCAACTATTACGGCGTGGTAAATACCGTTCAGGCTTGTTTGCCTCAATTGCGTGCGCAAGGGTGGGGAAAAATCATTACGGTTTCGTCTATGGCGGCCATTGCGCCTATTCCTTTTCAAACGTTTTATTCGTCGGTCAAATCGGCTATTTTGGCGTTTACAGAAGCCTTGAGTTTGGAAGTGAAGCCCTTTGGCATAGGTTGTGCTTGTGTGCTACCGGGCGATGTAAAGACCAACTTTACCAATGCCAGAAAATATACCGAAGCATCTAAGCAAGAACAATCGGTATATACCAAAAACATGCTTAAGGCGGTGCAAACCATGGAAAAGGACGAACAAAACGGCATGAGTCCCGATGCCATCGCCCACACCATGCTAAAGCTGATAAAGAAAAAGCGCATGCCCATGCGTACGATTCCCGGTTTTAGCTACAAAGCATTGGCACTTGCCATCGATATTTTTCCGGCATCGTTTAAAATGTGGGTAATCGGAAAACTGTATTAAACCACCGAATACACATCGGGTAGGTTGCGACCTTGTTGGTTGTAGTCCAATCCGTACCCTACAATAAAATCGTTGGGAATAGAAAAACCAACCTTATCGGGCACAATAGTACTCTTATTAAGTTGAGGTTTATAAAATAGGCTAACTACTTTTACACAAGCCGGTTGGCCTTTTTTTATGCTCGCTACAAATTGTTGCATGGTAAGCCCTGTCTCTATAATGTCCTCTAAAATAACCACAGTTCGGTCTTTTACATCAACCCCAAGGCTTAGCTCTTCTTTTAGGCAACCCGTACTTTGTGTACCTTGATACGACGAGCATTTTACAAAGTGCACCTCGGCAGGCTTGCCGTAGGCACGTACAAAGTCGGCTACAAACACAAAACTGCCAGATAGCATGCCTACAAATAGCAGGTTATCGGTATTTGCTAATTCATGGCGTAGTTCTTGCGCCATTTCAGTTACACGTAGGGTAATTTCTTCTGCCGATAAATATAGCTGAAATGTTTTGTCGTCAACTTGTATGGTTTTCATCACCGATATTGATTTTTTATACTAAACGGCACAAAATTACAAAATTATTCTGTATCTTTGCATCCATTAAGAGTGGATAAATTTGATTGCTTGCAACCACCCAAAAAAATGCTAAAAGATACTTCTTACAGCCTTTCTGCTTGGCAACTTGTTTATCCCATTAGTATAATAACTCTAAAATCACAGATATGGGATATTTATTTTCTTCCGAGTCCGTTTCTGCGGGACACCCCGACAAAGTAGCCGATCAAATATCGGACGCCTTGTTAGATAACTTTTTGGCGCAAGATCCACAATCAAAGGTAGCTTGCGAAACCCTTGTTACCACCGGGCAGGTAGTATTGGCAGGCGAAGTTAAATCAACAGCTTATGTAGATGTTCAATCGGTAGCACGTCGTGTAATCAAGAAAATTGGTTATACCAAAAGTGAGTACATGTTCGAGTATAAATCGTGCGGAGTGCTATCTGCTATTCATGAGCAATCGCCCGATATTAACCGGGGCGTTGAGCGCGAAAACCCCTACGATCAAGGTGCCGGCGATCAGGGCATGATGTTTGGGTATGCTTGTAACGAAACCGCCAATTTAATGCCCATATCGCTCGATTTGTCGCATGCTTTGTTGCGTGAGTTGGCAACTATTCGTGAGGCAGGCAAAGAAATGACCTACTTGCGTCCCGATGCAAAAAGTCAAGTAACCATCGAATACGGTGATGATAACCAACCGAAACGTATCGATACCATCGTTGTTTCTACCCAACACGATGAGTTTATGGCAGATGACGAGAAAATGTTGGCACAAATTAAAAGCGATGTAGAAAATATCCTTTTGCCACGTGTATTTGCAAAAGACGAACGTTATGCAGCGCTAAACAAGGGCGACTTTACGTTGTATGTCAATCCAACCGGTAAGTTTGTTATTGGCGGTCCTCATGGGGATACAGGTTTAACGGGTCGAAAAATCATTGTAGATACCTACGGCGGTAAGGGCGCACACGGTGGTGGTGCATTTTCGGGCAAGGATCCTTCAAAAGTGGACCGTTCTGCTGCTTACGCAGCACGCCACATTGCCAAAAACATGGTAGCAGCCGAATTGGCAGACGAGGTGTTGGTACAAGTGGCATACGCCATTGGGGTAGCCAAACCTACCAATATTTACGTTAATACCTACGGAACGGCTAAGGTAAACCTAACCGATGGTCAAATTGCCGAAAAAATTCAAGAAATCTTTGATATGCGTCCCAAAGCCATCGAAGAAAGGCTTAAATTGCGCCAACCCATGTACGAAGAAACGGCGTCCTATGGCCATGTCGGCAGAACACCACAGGTGGTAACCAAGCAATTTAAGACCTCAGAAGGTCAAGTTATTACCAAAGAAGTAGAACTCTTTACGTGGGAAAAAACAGATTATGTAGCTGCTATTAAGGGTGCTTTCGGATTATAAGGAGGCATACACTCTTATCGCGATAGAAACAGGTCGAGTCTTTGCAGATTCGACTTGTTTTTTTATGGTTGTACAATGCGTTGTTTGGTAATGGGTATAGTCGTATAATCCCATGTTTCCTCCATGTCCCAGTTGGCACGAACGGATAGCTCTTTGGGATAGTAATACATTTCTTCTGCCTGAAGATGTTGTAGCAAACTGCCGGTGTCCCATTGGCCATTTTGGTTGGCATCTATGTAGAATCGTACCAAATAGGTACCCGGTAGAATATCTTCAAAGTAGGCTTCGCTATCAATAATCGGCGAGGTACTTACCACCTCTTCTTTTAGGGTAACTAACTCTACAATGGCGTTTTTAGGGATGGTCGTAAATTTTATGTAGATGTTACCATATTCTTCCAACGATTTTACAGAAAAAGGTTTGTTAAAGGGATTGTTTACCTTGTCGTAAATGCTCGAAAAAGCCATCGAATCTACTCGTAGCTGGTAGCGCTCACCAAATTGTTTGGTAAATAGCATATAAGCAACTCGTGCACACAGACTATCGTTAAAAAGCAACCTGAAATCGACGGGAGTTTCTATCGAATCTTCTACTTGGTAAAGATGTATGCTGTCTTGGTGAAAAGCTTTAATAGGCTCGTCAAAAAGCAGCTGTAGCGTGTCGTAGACTTCCAAAGGTTGGTTTAGATTGTGCTTAAAGGAGAGCGCTGGCAGGATCGGTTTTTCTTCTTTTTGTTTCTGTCGAAGGTTGCCCTTTTTGCGTGTTACAAGCTTTAGGGTATCCTTGGTAGGAACTAACTGCCATAAAGAGTCGCTCTTATAGTAGTCGAGAGTAAGTGTGAGCGTATCGCTCGTATAATAGGCAGAGTCTGTAATCCAATACACCAACGAATCCGGGCGCTCTATGGGTTCTTGTATAAACCATGCACTTGTGGGTAGGCTGTCGTTGATTACTTGTAGCGTGGGCATGCTATCCACAGGGCAATTAAATACCAATTGAAACGATTTGTCGGAGGTTCTGACCGATTTCTTTAAAAATTGTTTGCACTGCGCCTGTTCAACAAAAGTTTTTAAAACAATGTCCTTGGGATAATATTCGATAAAAGCATTGACAATCAAACTGTCGTGCGATGTTTTTAGCGAATCTTTCCAAAGAGTATCTATCTTGGCGTGCAGGTGCATTTGCGGTGTGATAATGCTATCGTAAAAGGCAATATCTGCACCCGTTGGCAAGTAGTAATGGATCCCGGAGGGGTCCCTAAGTGCGTACAATTTATAGTCGCCATCTGCGATGTTTTTTACGATGAATTCGCCTTTTTGATTGGTTTTGGCGATGCGATCAAAGGGGTGTTGCAACAGGGCAGAATCGCTTAGATTGCGATGTATACCAACGGTGATGTCTTCTTGGGGTTTAAGCGTTTTGGCATCCAAAACAACACCACTTATTTGTAGCGAATCGATGTGATCGCCCGTCGAAAAAATGTACGAGTAATCCTTCAGTACATTTTTCTCGTTGTTATCGACAATAGACTGACCAAAGTCGATGCAGTAGGTAGTGTTGGTGTGTAAACTATCTTCGAAAGTGATGCGAATTTTTTTACCTACTGTCTTAAAGTTGGGAAATTTCTTTTGTGGGGGAGAAATGGTAACGTGCTGTATGGGGTTTTCCAATAGCACGTATTCGTCAAATAAAATTTCAATAATGTTGGTGGTAACATTTTTTGCTCCATTTGCAGGAGTGCACTGCATGACAACGGGAGGTAACGTGTCTTTGGGACCTCCCTGAGGACCGGCGCCACGGTTGGCGCAAGCAGTCATACAGAGCAATCCTGCAATGGTGAGTAGGTAAAGCAATACCGACCAAAAGGAGCGATGCGTCAATTTATTTGACAATTTCTTTGAATAAGTTTTTCATGTTTACTTGCGCATCGATGATAGCGTGTAGGCTGTCTATCGATACACGTTCTTGTTGCATGGTGTCGCGATGACGAATGGTAACCATGCCGTCTTCCAAGGTTTGGTGATCGACGGTGATACAGAAAGGAGTACCTACAGCGTCTTGACGACGATAGCGTTTGCCGATAGAATCTTTTTCGTCGTAAGCACATTTGAAATCGAATTTCAAGTTATTCATAATTTCGCGTGCTTTTTCGGGCAGTCCGTCTTTCTTTACCAAAGGCATGATACAAGCCTTAACAGGGGCTAATACAGCGGGCAATTTTAGGACAACGCGGCTGTCTCCACCTTCTAATTTTTCTTCGCAATAAGCAGCCGACATAATCGACAAGAACATACGGTCTACCCCAATAGACGTTTCGATAACGTATGGAGTATACGATTCATTCAATTCGGGGTCGAAATATTTGATGTTTTTGCCCGAATATTTTTCGTGCTGGCTCAAGTCAAAGTTGGTGCGGCTGTGAATACCTTCCACTTCTTTAAATCCAAACGGCATCTCAAATTCGATGTCGGTAGCAGCGTTGGCGTAGTGAGCCAACTTATCGTGATCATGGTAGCGGTATTTGTGATCGCCCAAACCAAGTGCTTTGTGCCATTTTAAACGGAACGATTTCCAATGTTCAAACCATTTCATTTCTTCTCCGGGACGAACAAAGAACTGCATCTCCATCTGTTCAAATTCGCGCATACGGAAAATAAATTGGCGAGCCACAATTTCGTTACGGAAAGCCTTGCCAATTTGAGCGATACCAAAAGGAATCTTCATACGACCCGTTTTTTGTACGTTTAGGTAGTTGACAAAAATACCTTGAGCCGTTTCGGGGCGTAGGTAAATTTTCATAGCGCCATCCGATGTAGAGCCCATTTCGGTCGAGAACATCAAGTTAAATTGACGAACATCTGTCCAGTTTTTGGTGCCACTGATGGGACATACTATCTCGTAGTCCAAGATGATTTGTTTTAGCTCGTCTAAGTTATTGTCATTTAGTGCGTTGGCAAAACGGGTGTGTAGTTCTGTACGTTTTTTTACGTATTCTTGCACGCGACCATTGGTTTGGATAAACATTTCTTTATCAAAGCTTTCGCCAAAACGTTTAGCCGCCTTCTCGCATTCTTTTTCAATTTTTTCGTCGTATTTTGCCAATTGATCTTCGATCAATACGTCGGCGCGATAACGTTTCTTGCTATCACGGTTGTCAATCAATGGATCGTTAAAGGCATCTACGTGACCCGATGCTTTCCAAGTGGTAGGATGCATAAAAATGGCAGCATCGATACCCACGATGTTTTCGTGAAGCAAAATCATGCTGTCCCACCAATATTTTTTTATGTTGTTTTTTAGTTCAACACCATTTTGACCATAATCATAAACAGCCCCTACGCCATCGTAAATTTCGCTCGATGGGAATACAAAACCATACTCTTTGCAGTGGGCGACTAATTTTTTGAAAACATCTTCTTGTGAAGCCATAGCGTATAAATTGTTTAAAAAAATGAAGTGCAAATATAGGCCTTTTTTCGTAGTTTTTTGTAATTTTACGGCGAAACTTTGTTTTTTACCTTAAAATCCCCACAACATACCGCATGGAAAATCAAATAGATGACCTCGAATTAGAAAAACAAACCGATCCAACTGCTACAGATAAGTCGCAAGTCACTTCCAAAAATGGTGCCAAGGCTGCCTATGTGGTGCCCAATTTGAACGACGAAAACATCAAACATCACCTTTCGGGTATGTTTCAAAATTGGTTTCTCGATTATGCTTCTTATGTGATATTAGACCGTGCTGTTCCTAACCTTTACGATGGGTTAAAACCAGTACAACGCCGCATTTTACATTCCATGCGTCGCATGGACGACGGCAGGTATAACAAGGTGGCTAACATCGTTGGGCATACCATGCAATTTCACCCTCACGGGGATGCTTCTATAGGCAATGCGTTAGTGCAGTTGGGACAAAAAGATTTGCTGATCGACTGTCAAGGAAACTGGGGAAACATCCTGACAGGCGATAGTGCCGCTGCACCTCGTTACATCGAAGCCCGATTAAGCAAATTTGCATTA
Organism: Paludibacteraceae bacterium; assembly: GCA_017508305.1. Taxonomy (GTDB): domain Bacteria; phylum Bacteroidota; class Bacteroidia; order Bacteroidales; family Paludibacteraceae; genus Enterocola. Next base: position 16,985 of record JAFVZF010000073.1, read on the forward strand.
GAGGTGGTTTTTAGCCCCAAAGTGACCGAGTGGAAACAATCGTACGACGGCCGTAATAAAGAACCCATTGTTTTGCCGGTAAAATTCCCTTTGTTATTGGTGCAAGGGGTAGAGGGGATTGCCGTGGGGCTGCAAACCAAAATTTTGCCCCATAACTTTAACGAAGTAATCGATGCGGCGATTGCCTACTTGCATGGCGAAGATTTCGAGTTGTATCCCGATTTTCCAACGGGCGGATACATAGACGTAAGTCGTTATCGTGATGGAGCAATGGGCAGTCGTGTCAAATTGCGTGCAAAAATCAACAAGATAGACAATCGTACCTTGTGCATCAGCGAGATTCCATACGGAATGACCACTGATAAACTTATCGAGTCGATTATCAAAGCCAACGACAAAGGCAAAATCCAAATCAAAAAGGTAGATGATAATACCGCTGCTCAAGTAGAAATTTTGGTACATTTGCCGGCAGGTCGCTCCACCGACAAAACCATCGATGCGCTATACGCTTTTACAGGTTGCGAACTTAGTATAGCGCCCAACTGTTGCGTTATCTACCAAGAGAAACCCCATTTTATGACGGTTTCGGATGTGCTGAAATTCTCTACCGATAACACCCTTCGTTTGCTCAAAGAGGAATTGTTGATTCAGAAAGCCGAGTTGCAAGAAAGCATATTTGCGCTTTCGTTAGAGCGTATTTTTATCGAAGAACGCATCTACAAGGACAAAGGTTTTGAAGATAGCAAAAGCATGGACGAAGCCGTTGCTCACATCGACAAGCGTTTAGAACCTTACAAAGCATCGTTTATCCGCGAAGTCGAAAAAGATGACATCTTAAAACTGATGGAAATCAAGATGGCACGTATCTTGCGTTTCTCGTCCGATAAGGCAGACGAAACCATGGCATCGCTCAATGCGCGCCTAAAAGAGACCAAACACAATTTGGCGCACATAACCGAATACACCATTCAGTGGTTTACGCACCTAAAAGAAAAGTACGGGGCAGCTTATCCACGCAAAACGGAGGTGCGTATTTTTGATACCATCGATGCCGTAAAAGTAGTAGAGGCCACCGAAAAACTATACATCAATCGCGAAGAAGGCTTTATCGGAACAGGGCTTAAAAAAGACGAATTTGTGTGCAATTGTTCGGATATCGACGATGTGATTATCTTCTACAAGGACGGCAAATTTAAGGTTGTAAAAGTAGCAGATAAACTTTACGTGGGTAAAAACATTATTCATATAGGCATCTTTAAAAAGAACGATCAGCGTACCGTATATAATGCCATTTACCGCAACGGCAAAGACGGTGCTTTCTTTATCAAGCGTTTCGCAGCTACGGGTCTTACACGCGATAAGGAATACGATTTAACCCAAGGTACTCCCAATACCAAGGTTTGGTATTTTTCTGCCAATCCCAATGGCGAGGCAGAGGTACTACGTGTTTTGTTACGTCCTAAACCCCGATTAAAGAAAACATCGTTCGAACAAGATTTTAGCGAAATCGCCATTAAGGGCAGAGGAGCCATGGGCAATATCCTGACCAAAAACGATATTCATCGCATTGTGCTTAAACACAAAGGCGAATCCACGTTAGGAGGCAGAAAAGTGTGGTTCGATTACGATGTATTGCGCCTTAACTACGATGGCAGAGGTCAGCTATTGGGCGAATTTAATCCGTCTGACCAAATTTTGGTAGTGCTTAAAAACGGCACGTGGTTTACGACCAATTCCGATGCCTCTAACCATTATCCTGATAATATATTGCGCATCGAAAAATTTGATACTGCCAAGATATGGACCGCTGTTCTTTTTGACGCAGATCAACGTTTCCCTTACATGAAACGCTTTGTCTTTGAGAGCACAGCCAAACCATTGTCTTATTTAGGCGAGAATACAAAATCGTCCTTGTATTTATTAACCGATACGGTTTATCCACGCATCGAGGTTACCATGGGTGGTGCCGATGCACATCAACCTGCGCTTACCATCGATGCCGAAAGTTTTATCGGTCAAAAGAGTTACAAAGCCAAAGGCAAACGCATAACTACCTACAAGGTTGCGTCTGTTGTCGAGTTAGAACCCATACGTATGCCAGAGGTAGAAGAAGAGCCTGAAACTATCGATGAAACCGCAAAAAATAATGATTCTCAAGAGATAACTTTGTTTTAAAATGACACATCAAATACACATTCCCAATACCGATGCGCTACCTGAGGTAGCACAACAATTTTTGCAAAGCATAGGCGGTGCCAAATTGCTGGCATTTTATGGGGCGATGGGCGTGGGTAAAACCACCTTTGTCAAGGCTATATGCGATGCTTTGGGCGTGCAAGATACCGTGAATAGCCCCACTTTTGCCATTGTAAACGAATACACCGACGGCAAAGGCGAAGCGGTTTATCATTTTGACTTTTATCGCATCAAAAAACTTGCCGAGTTGTACGATTTGGGCTTTGATAATTACTTAGACAGTGGCTGCTTTTGCTTGATGGAATGGCCCGAATTGGTAGAAGAACTCTTGCCCGAAGAAACCTTGCGCATTACCCTTATAGAACAGCCGGATGGCACTCGTATGCTATCATTCGATGTATAAGCCATGAAAGAGCAAAAGGGCAAATTGCGAAAATTGGTAAAGGTACGTGTTAAAGCTATTTCTTTTGCCGAGAGAGAAAAGCGAGCAACCGCCTTGTTGCGTGCTGTTTGGGAGCATTCTGCTTTTAAGCAGGCGCAAAACGTACTACTTTTTTGGCCCCTACCCGACGAAATCAATACCATTCCCCTTATCGAGCACGCTTATGCTGTAGGTAAAACTATTTTTCTACCTGTAGTGGTGGGCGATGATTTGGTGATAAAATCCTACAATCCTACTTCTATGAGCCCCGGTGCTTTTGGTATTTTAGAACCCCAAGGCGACCCTGTTTCGCCAGTACAATTAGACTTAATCATTGTACCCGGTGTAGCATTCGATGCTGCTGGTAATCGCATGGGGCGCGGCAAAGGCTTTTACGACCGCCTTTTGGCAGGTACTTCTACCACCACCATAGGCGTCTGTTATGCCGAACAATATTACCTCTCTATCCCCACAGAGCCCCACGATGTACCTCTAAACGATGTAATAGTAGTTTGATTGTTTACCCTATAGGGGCACACTTTATTGCGGACAGGTGCGCACAGGGTGTTTCTTTTTACTCCTCGTACATCTCTAATCTCAATCCTTCGTTGTCCAATACGGCGTACGAAAAATGGCTAATCCAATCGCCTAAATAGAGAATGCGGGCGGTTTTGGTTAGCATCAAATCGAGCATTACATGGCGGTGACCAAAAATAAAGTAGTCTATATCGGGATTGCTTTGTAAGTATTTTTTGGCAAACTGAACAAGGTGTTCTTTGTCTTCGCCCATGTATTGTGCTTCGTCTTGTTTGTGTTTGTAGAGTCGATTGCTTTTAGACCATTTTAGCCCAAAGGCATAGTTGATGGTGGGATGAACAATGTTGTACAGGCGGCGCACCCAAGTAGCATGAAAAAAGTAGTGCATCACCTTGACCATAAAAGGTCGATAGCCTGTGCGGTGCCCGTGTGCTAAGTAAAAGCGTTTTCCGTTAATCTCTTGCACTTCATCGTGTAAATACACCTTCATGCCCAACTCTTTTTCAAAGTAATCTCCTACCCAAATATCGTGGTTACCAATAAAAAAGTGCAATTTCACGCCACTATCTGACAGTTCGGCTAATTTGCCCAGCAAACGAGTATAGCCTTTGGGAATAATGTATTTGTATTCGTACCAGAAATCAAAAATATCGCCCATCAAATAGATGTCAGAAGCCTCGTTTTGGATGGAAGTTAGCCATCTAACAAGTTTTCTCTCACGCTCTTTGTCGTCCGAAAAAGCGCAAGCACCCAAATGTACATCAGATAAGAAATATACTTTATCCCTCATAATCAGATTATTTCCACAAAAATAACAGAAATTAGTCTATTTTGTGCGCAAATGACAAAAAAAAGTAAGATATTTGCATTATGATTGAATGTATTACCGAAGGTATTATCATTGGTATTTGTACCTCTATTCCGGTTGGACCAATAGCTATTTTGTGCATACAGCGTACCTTGCAAAAGGGTAGGTGGCATGGCTTTTGTTCGGGATTGGGTGCTGCGACCTCCGATACCTTGTATGCAGCGTTGGCACTTTTTGGGTTGAGCATGGTAATGTCCTCTATTACAGCTCATCAGCTCATTATTCAGATAGTGGGCAGTGCTATTATGATGCTGTTTGGAGTGTATATTTTCTTTCAAAATCCCGCATCGTCCATTCGTAAACAGCAAGAAGGCGGTACCAACTATTGGCAGGAATACATTACAGCATTTTTGCTTACGCTTAGCAATCCTTTGATGGTTTTCTTGTTTTTAGGGTTGTTTGCTCACTTTAGCTTCCTTACGGATGCGCATTCTCCTTTTTATGTGGCCATTGGCATTGTCTCTATCTTTTGCGGTGCTGCCATTTGGTGGTTCTTTTTGACTTTCATTGCGAGTACCTTTAAAAAACGATTCAATTTTCGCGGCTTGTGGTTGCTCAATAAGATAACCGGTATCCTTATTGCTTTGCTGGCTTTTATTGGGTTGATTGGAAGTTTGTTAGGTATTTCGATATAATGATTTCCTTGTATTACATCATTGCGCTGATTACCTGTTTATATGCATGTATGATTGCGGTATATGCCATTGGTTGGCGTAAGCAACAGCTATGCACAGAGGTTGAGGTGTCTGACAAGAACAAAGTTTCCGTTATTGTAGCCATAAGAAACGAAGCCAAGCATTTGCCGACTTTATTGACGCAACTGCAACAGCAAACGTATACCCATTTTGAGGCTATCTTACTCAACGATCATTCTACCGATGAGAGCAAAGCCGTCTTTGATAGCTTTTGCGATGCACGTTTTTTGTGGGTAGAGGCAAACGATTATGGAAAGAAGGCTGCGATTCGCCAAGCAGTAACAATTGCCTCTGGCAGTCTACTATTGACAACTGATGCGGATGTAACCCTTCCCCCTACATGGATAGAAAGCATGCTAAAAGCCTTTGAGCAATGCCGTGCTGATTTACTAATCGGACCGGTTACCATACACAGTGGCACTGTCTTTGAGAAGTTGGATTATTGGAGCCTTGAAGGGACGACCATAGGTAGCGCAGCTGTTGGTTGGCCTGTGTTGTGCAGTGGGGCTAATTTGGCTTTTACTGCGCAATGGTACCAAAAGTGTGTTTCATATCTGCATTTTGATGTTCCGTCGGGCGATGATATGTTTTTATTGGAGGCAACTCGAAAGCTTAAAGGCAGGGTATGCGCATTTAAGGACAAACAGGCAACGGTGCTTATTAAAGGTTGTTCGTCGCTATCGTCCTTTTTTAGGCAACGTGCACGTTGGGCAGGAAAGGCACCACACTATACTGATACAGGCATATGTTTCTCGGCAGCGTTGGTAGCAATCATGCAAATTGTTAGTATAGTGGCAATGGTGATGCTATGGTGGCAACCCTATTTCCTTTTTCCGATAGTGGCAAAGTGCTTAGTAGATAGCTTGTTGGTGGGACAGGTAGCACGATACCACCATCAAATGCCTCTTATGTGGGCCTTCCCTTTGATGTCACTGCTGTATCCTGTGTATGTGCTAATTGTACTTGTATTAACCTTATTCCCTATACAATGGAAAGAACGAACTTTATAAAATGGTGTCTTCTGTGTGCTTTGACTATGGTATTGTTTTCTTGTCAAAGCAAAACTTCCAATAATGCAACAGAACAAGAAGTAAAAACAATCGTACCTGTGTTCAATGCGGACAGCTGTTTTTCTTTTTTAAAGGCGCAAACCGATTTTGGCGCACGTGTACCTAACACAATGGCGCATAAGCAGTGTGGCGATTATTTGGTGCATAAGCTACAACAGTATGGTGCGCAGATTACCGAACAAGAGGTTGTTTTAAATGCATACGATGGTACCAGATTGCAGGCGCGTAATATCATCGCTTCGTGGAAGAGCGAAACCAATAACAGAATCTTACTTTGTGCCCATTGGGATTCGCGTCCTTTTTGTGACGAAGATCCCATTCCTGCTAATCGCATGCAACCGGTAATGGGAGCAAACGATGGGGCAAGCGGAGTGGCTGTCTTGTTAGAAATAGCCCGATTGATGGCGCAGCATGCCCCTCGCGTGGGAGTTGATATCATCTTTTTCGATGCCGAAGATTATGGTAGCTCTC
>JAFVZF010000074.1 GCA_017508305.1 Paludibacteraceae bacterium
ACATTCAATACGCTCTTAGCGGTATCATAACCCAATTGTTTAAAGATATCGATGATCCATTGTTCGATTTCATCGCTAAATTCATCCAAATAAATATCCTCTTCGTCGCCCATATCGATATCGCGGAATACCTCAATTTGGTATTCGGTAAGCATCATTGCCAAACGAATGTTATAACCGCCCTTACCAATTGCCAACGATACTTCGTCTGGTTTTAAGCTGACTTCTGCTTTTTTGTTTTCTTCGTCGATTTTAATCGAAACGATTTTTGCAGGGCTCAATGCACGCGAAATAAACAACGAAATATTAGAGGTATAGTTGATTACGTCGATGTTTTCGTTGCGCAACTCGCGTACGATGCTGTGAATACGAGAACCTTTTACACCGACACATGAGCCAACAGGATCGATACGATCGTCAAAGGACTCGACAGCCACTTTGGCACGTTCGCCAGGGATACGGGCAATTTTTTTGATGGTAATAAGTCCTTCTTGAATTTCGGGTACTTCCAACTCGAACAATCGTTGCAAGAACATGGGAGAAGTACGGGAAACAATAATTTTTAGGTTATTGTTTTTATTATCTACTTTTACCACAACGGCTTTTACCGTATCGCCTTTGCGATAAAAATCGGATGGAATTTGTTCGGTTTTAGGCAATAGCAACTCGTTACCATTGGCATCGACCAACAACATTTCTTTTTTCCAAATTTGGTACACTTCGCCATATACCACTTGGCCAATCATATCTTTGTACTTCTCGTACACACTTTCTTTGTGAAGTTCCAAGATTTTGGACGACAACGTTTGACGTAAATTCAACACGGCACGACGACCAAACGACAAGAAATTGATAGAATCGGTTACTTCTTCGCCAATTTCACATTCGGGGTCGATGGCACGAGCCTCGGTAAAACCAACCTGAGTATATGGATTTTCTACCTCTCCATCTGCCACCACCTCACGGTCGCGCCAAATTTCGCAGTCGCCCTTGTCAGGGTTGATCACCACATTGACGTTTTCGTCGGTTCCGAACATTTTTGCAATGACACAGCGGAAGGATTCTTCCAACACGCTGATCATAGTCGATTTGTCAATGTTTTTTAATTCTTTAAACTCGGAGAAAGTCTCGATCATGCTCAAAGACTTTGTTGAATCTTTTGCCATTTTAGTTTTAGTTGAATTTAAAATTATATTTTGTGTATTTTACTTCCGAATAAGCGAGTACAACCTCTTCTAATACAGGCTGTTTTTGCCCTTTAACTTTTTTAGCTACTTGGATGGTAAAGTTTTCTTCGTTGGCTTGGAGCAAGACCCCTACCATTTTTTTCCCGCCTGCCAATACTTCTACTTCGTTGCCTACATTTTTTTGATACTGGCGCAACACTTTAAACGGAGCGGTAAGACCGGTAGAGCCTACTTCCAACTCATAATCTTCTATTTCACGGTCCAAATTTGCCTCAACGTGACGACTTATAGCACAACAAGTATCTATATCAACCCCTTTTTCGCTATCAATTTCGACCACAATAAAATTACCGGGTTGCACTGTCACATCGACCAAAAAGCAATCTTTGCCTTTTAAAAAATCCGTAACTAATTGATTTACAATATCTTTATCTATCATTATTTGCGTATTAGAAAACACAAGAGGGGAACTACTGTTCCCCTCAAATCATCGCAAAGATAATCATTAAAATATAATTGCACAAATTTTTCTGGTTAAATTCTTACGGCAATACCGCACGAACACAACAACCCATTTGTCGTTGGCTCGACATTTGGAACACTGATTTACTATTAAAGTCTAACGAATAGGCAGAATGTGATACCCATGGACCTTCTATCAAGCAAGAACTCCAATATGCTCCATATCGTCCAGCAGGCTGCACTCCTGCTTGATTGACAAAACCTGCCGCGGGCAAAAATATCGACTTGCCATTTTTCTTCGATGTAACCAAATATCCCTGTACGCCGTTTTTTTGCGTCCATGCCCAAGTACATTGTTCACGCAACTCATCCTGTTCTGCCTTAGTAGGCATGCGCCAACTGCCACCCCAATTATAACGAGCGGCATCATCAACCAACTCCAATACGGTTTTATTATCCACTTTTCCCAAATCTGCATCAACGCAATACTTGGTCATATTGGTAAAATTATCCACCCACCATTTGTAATCTTTCCAAGCATCACCTTCTTTTGTAAGCACCTCGCCCCATGCAAAAAAACTACCACATTCTTCTGCTTTGTTAGCTCCTACATTGCAAGTTGCCCACTTTACAGACAACCCCAAATCTACATATTCATGGCCATTTGCATTGGCTGGCAACTCTTCGGGAGGAGCAGGTTTTTCTTCTTCTTGAGGACCTTGAGGAGGTGCGGGAGTTTCTTGTTCTGTTTGATTTTCGTTGGCTGGTGGCTGTACATCTGGCGATTCACAAGCAACACAGAACAAACATGCAAATAAGTAAAAAAGAATTCTTTTCATCGTTCAAAAAAATATACGTATCAAATAGCGTTAGATAAAATAGAGCGCAAAAGTACGATTTTTTAAATCAATTTCAAATTATTGAGAATACACAAACAACTACTTCATAAAATTTGCTTACTTTTGTATTTATGGACGAATGGATAAGTAGAACGGCTTTATTACTCGGAGAGGATACCTGCAAAATGCTTGCCGGCAAACACGTAATGATAGTAGGAGTGGGCGGCGTAGGAGCATACGCCGCCGAGATGGTGGCACGTGCAGGTGTAGGCACCTTAACGGTCATTGATGCCGACACGGTCAAGGCAAGCAACATCAACCGACAGCTATTGGCTTTATCGGACACTATTGGACAAGAAAAAGCCCTATTGATGCAAGAGCGTTTGCTCCGCATATGTCCCACCATGACAGTCCATGCGCTATCGCTTTTTATCGACCCCGATAATACTGCCACTATCATGCAACAATATCAGCCCGATTTTGTTATTGATGCAATTGATAGCATTGCCCCAAAAATTGCTCTTATCACCTATTGCCTCAAGCAACACATAAGCATCGTTTCGTCCATGGGCGCAGGCGGCAGAGTAGACCCCACGGCACTGCGGTATGCCGATATCTCGCAAACAAGCTATTGCAGTTTGGCACGTACCGTACGCACCCGACTAAAAACACATGGCATCTACAAAGGCTTGCCCGTGGTTTATTCGGTTGAGCCTGCCAATAAACAGGCAGTGATAAAAGTAGACGACGAACGCAACAAATGCACAACCGTGGGCACTATTTCGTATCTACCTGCCCTATTTGGCTGCTATTTAGCTTCTTATTGTATAAAAAATTTGATTAAAAAATGATACACACCACCGGCATTACCAAAAGTTTTGGTTCGTTACAAGTTTTAAAAGGCATCGATTTAACCATCAGCAAAGGCGAATTTGTATCGATTATTGGCGCAAGTGGCGCCGGCAAAACGACCTTATTGCAAATTATCGGTTCGTTGGACAAGGCAGACGAGGGCGAATTAATAGTGGATGGTATTGTATTGAATCGTCTGTCGGACAAAGAATTAGCTGCCTTTAGGAACCAACACATCGGTTTTGTATTTCAATTTCACCAACTACTACCCGAGTTTACCGCACTGGAAAATGTATGCATTCCTGCCCTTATTGCCGGTGTTAAAAGCAAAGATGCCGAAAAAAGAGGTAAGGAACTGCTTACTCAAATGGGACTATCAGCAAGAATGCAGCACAAACCCGGCGAGCTGTCGGGTGGCGAGAAGCAACGAGTAGCTGTTGCCAGGGCGTTAATGAACCAACCATCGCTTATTTTAGCAGACGAACCATCGGGAAGTTTGGACAGTGCCAATAAAAAAGAATTGCACAGCTTACTGCGTAAACTGTGCAACGAATATGGTTTGACCGTTCTGTTAGTTACACACGACAAAGAATTGGCCGACGTATCGGATCGTGTCATTGAAATGAAAGACGGAATGATTGTCTCTGCTACCACAAAGTAACCAATCGGAAGGTATAAGTTCCCGGATTTTCCAATTTATCGTCACTGCGTGTTACATAAATAGAAATCTCGCCCGGATAAAACTCGTAATCTATTATGCAACTATAATCCTTGTAGTACCTATTGTAAGGAAGCAATGCTTGATCGCCTTTGTAGTTGCCCTGCTCATCTTCTTCTACGCCATAAGGATATACATACAAAAATAACAAACCTTCGCGAGCGGCATATTCATCCAATTTGGCTACAGCTTCGCCTGTAATACCATAATGGTAGTAGGGCTTGGGTGCTTCTGTATCTAACAACCAATCGCCAGGCTCAATAGTAAACCAAACCACATCCTTATACATTCCCTCTCCGGGATCGCCTTTGGGTCCTTGTGGACCACGGGGGCCTTCCGGACCCACACATGCACATAGTAGTGCCGTAATTGCAATGAATAGAAGTTTTTTCATATTTTTCGTTGAGTCGTTGAGTCGTTGAGTCGTTTAGTCGTTATTTTCGGGCACTTCGACAAGCTCAGTGACCGAAAATAGGTTGAGTCGTTAAAACTAAATCTTTGCCTAAAGAATGTATTTTAAAGGAGGGAGTTCACTCCCATTTCTAAAAAGTACTTTTAATGAGTAAAGTTCAAGGCGCGCGCAGTCCGAAAACTTTCCCTAACGAATGTATTTTAAAGGAGGGAGTTCAAGGAATGCGTAATATGAGCAACCGGAGTGTACTTAAGTACATGAGGATTGCGAATATGAGCAATGACGCAGAAATCACCCTTTAAAATCATTCTTTATTGGTTGTACATGTCTTTGAAATAAAAATCCAAAATCTCCGACACCTGTTCGTACGCCTCTTTTGCTGGACTTTTAGGATTGAACTCCAACGCTTTTAAGTAGCAGTTCATGGCCTCGCTTAGGTTTTCTAACTTACGATAGGCATTGCCCATTAGGTAGTATGCCTCGTCGGAGCGAGGATTGGTAAACTCTAAGTATTGATCCAATTGCGAAATGGCCTGCTCTGCCTTGCCTGCTTGTAATAATTTTTTGGCTTGTTCTAACATAAATTACTTGAATTTAGCTACTTGCTCATTGATCCATTCTTGGTTATCAAAATAATCAATTTTCATAGCAGCACGTACTTCGTTAAGGGTTTGTGCGGCTACTTCGCGTGCTTTTAAACTGCCTTCGCGCAACACGTTGTATACGTAAGGGATGTCTTTTTCAAATTCTTTACGACGGGCACGAATCGGGCCTAATACCTCTTCTAACACAGCAGTAAGGAACTTTTTGCATTTTACATCGCCCAAGCCACCACGACGATAGTGTGCTTTTAGCTCGTCTAAGTTGGCATAATCGGGCCAATAGGCTTTAAAGTGTTCGTCGGTGCAGAACGCATCTAAGTAGGTAAATACCACGTTTCCTTCTACCTTGCCGGGATCTTCGACGCGCAAATGACCGGGGTCGGTATACATTACTTTGACTTTTTTAGCCAAATCGGCTGCTTCTTCGGACAGGTAAATGCAATTGCCCAACGATTTACTCATTTTGGCTTTGCCGTCTATGCCGGGCAAGCGCAAACAAGCTGCATTTTGTGGCAAAAGGATTTTTGGTTCTACCAAGGTTTCACCGTAAATACCGTTAAAGCGACGCACAATTTCGTTGGTTTGCTCTATCATGGGTGCTTGGTCTTCGCCCACAGGAACGGTAGTTGCCTTAAATGCTGTAATATCGGCTGCTTGGCTGATTGGGTATGTAAAGAAACCTACTGGAATGCTGGTCTCAAAGTTACGCATTTGGATTTCTGTTTTTACCGTTGGATTGCGTTGTAAGCGTGAAACGGTTACCAAGTTCATGTAATAGAATGCAAGTTCGGTAAGTTCTGGCACTTGCGATTGGATAAACAAGGTTGACTTGGCTGGGTCTAAACCACATGCAAGGTAATCTAATGCTACTTCTATGATGTTTTGACGTACTTTTTCTGGATTATCGGCGTTATCGGTTAGTGCTTGCGCATCGGCAATCATGATAAATATTTTATCAAATTCTCCAGAGTTTTGAAGCTCTACCCTACGACGCAACGAACCTACATAGTGTCCTATGTGCAATTTACCGGTAGGTCTGTCGCCAGTTAAAATAATTTTTGACATATTGTGTTTTTATTGATTTAGAATTTGGGTTGCTTTTTCTGCATCGGCATCGGCTACCATTAAACGAATACCGCCTATGGCCACATTGAGGAAACTGCCCATGTTATCATCTGCTATAAAAGCCTGAATACCACAATTTTCTAATAATTGACGGTCCATTTCGGCCTCTACGCTGTTCATGTATGTTCTAATGGTTTGCATGGCAGCGTGCTTTTTATTAAA
>JAFVZF010000075.1 GCA_017508305.1 Paludibacteraceae bacterium
AATTCCTAATCGGCAAGTACACCGCATTTTTGGTTTTAAAGTATTCTTCGGAGAAAAACTGGCTGAGGTGGTACAACGTAAGTAATTTTTTGTACGGTTGTATCTCTGCCTGCATATCGCCTCCTTTTAGACAAATAAGCCCGTTGGGCAGGGCATTTTTGTCGGTTTTGGCAATGTTCTTTTTGCACACCTTTACCAAATCAGATAGCGACATGGCGGCACGACTTACCGCAAAGTCGTACAAACCTTTTTCGTTTTCCATGCGATCGTTTACAAAACGTACATTTTTAAGACCAATGGCAGATGCAATTTCGCTGGCAACTTTTATTTTTTTGCCCACCGAATCGAGTAGGGTAAATTGACATTCGGGGAAAAGGATAGCCAACGGAATACCCGGAAAACCACCTCCTGTACCTATGTCTATGATGTTGGTGCCCGGTGTAAAATGGATTACCTTGGCAATGGCAAGCGAGTGCAATACATGGTGTACATACACGTTGTCAATATCTTTGCGCGATATAACATTTATTTTGCTGTTCCAATCGGCATACAACGCTCCAAGCATCGAAAATTGTCTTTCTTGCTCGTCGGTTAATGTAAAATATTTCTTGATGTTTTCCATATTGCAAATGTAATATAAGATGTTTATACCTCAAAAAAAGTTTTTAGTATATTTGCACCCTCTAACTACTTATAGTGATGAAAAAGACTCTTTACATTTTTGTAGCAGCTACGTTATCCGTTTTATTGCTGACCGATTATGTGCCTTTTATGCAGTTTTGTGCAGGTTGGGTAACACCACCCATTAGTTTGTTATGTGGGTTGCTATTTGCCTTATTGGTAGGCGAGGTTTATCCTTCGTTTAACAAAACGATGTCTAAAAAACTATTGCAGTACTCGGTGGTTGGTTTAGGTTTTGGCATGAATGTAGAGGCTGCATTGCAGTCGGGTAGAGAGGGTATGCTTTTTACCATTGTGTCGGTATTTGGCACCCTGTTGTTAGGATGGTTTATTGGCAGAAAATTGCTTAAAATAGATTCGCCCTTATCGTACTTAATTAGTGCAGGAACAGCTATTTGCGGCGGAAGTGCTATTGCGGCCGTGGGACCTATTATAAAAGCTAAAAGTACCGATATGACTGTGGCTTTGGGTGTTGTATTTATTCTCAATGCGGTGGCGTTGTTTTTGTTTCCGCCCATAGGTAAAGCCTTGGGCATGGACCAACAAACCTTTGGAACATGGGCAGCCATTGCTATTCACGATACCAGTAGTGTAGTAGGAGCGGGGCAGGCTTATGGTAATGAGGCATTAGAAGTAGCCACAACCATCAAATTAACGCGTGCCCTTTGGATAGTGCCTGTAGCTTTGTTAACTTCGTTTTTGTTTCCCGATAAAACGGGCAGTGGTAAACGAAAAATAAGCGTACCGTTGTTCATTGTTTTCTTTATAATAGCCTTATTGTTCAATACTTACGTGCTTTCTCATTACTCTTGGGGTGTGCAAGCAGGCAGCATCATTAGCGGATTGTCCAAAAAGTGCCTTACACTGACGTTGTTTTTTATTGGTGCAGGACTATCTAAAAATGTACTTAAATCGGTAGGGATAAAACCCATGCTATTTGCTATTATCCTTTGGATTATCGTTAGCCTTATATCCTTTGCAGTGGTGCGTTGCTAAGGGCATACTTCTTGTTAAAATTTTATAAAACAAATCCCTCTCTTATTGTCTGTAAATTAAAAATCGAGTACTTTTGCCTTTAATTTAATAGGGTTATTAAATAAGTATATTAAATAAATCGATGAATACATACAATTTGGGAATAGACATTGGCTCTACAACGCTCAAGTGGGTATTGTTAGACAGCGATTATCAAGTTGTTGATAAAAACTATGTGCGTCATCAGGCCAATCATGCAGTGGTGCTGCTGGAGCAACTGCAAGCCTTGATGCAAAAAGTAGGTCCTTCATTATTTCGTATAACCATTACCGGTTCGGTAGGTATGGGGTATGCCGAACGATTGGATATTCCTTTTGTACAGGAGGTAATAGCCGAGGCAAAGGTGGTGCAGTTGCACTATCCAACCGTAAAAACCTTAATCGATATGGGAGGCGAAGATAGCAAAATGATTTTCTTTGCCGATGGAGCTGCTCCCGACATTCGTATGAACGGCAATTGCGCCGGTGGAACAGGGGCTTTTATTGACCAAACGGCTCAATTATTGGGTGTGCGTATAGAGGAGTTGGACGCTTTGGCTGCCAACTATACTGCTCTTTATCCTATTGCTTCTCGTTGTGGCGTATTTTCAAAAACCGATATTCAGAACCTTATCAGCCAAAAAGTGTCTAAACCCGATTTGGTAGCATCGGTGTTTAGGGCAGTGGCTCTGCAAGTGGTCACCACGTTGTCGCGAGGCTGCGATGTTGCCCCATACGTGCTGTTTTGTGGTGGTCCTTTTGCTTATTTTAGTCAGCTAAAGAAACATTTTTTACAGGTATTATCCCTTGAAGAATGCCAATGTATAACGCCTAAACACCCTCAATACTTGCCGGCAAACGGATGTGCTATGTTGGCACAATCGAGCGATGCAAAACCACTTTCGGTATGGATAAGAAAACTGAAAAGTAGTATAGAAAGCCGTTTAGAGCAGCCACCATCGCTTCCGGTGCTGTTTACCGATAGCAACCACTATCAAACATGGTTGAAACAAAAGCAGGCAGATACCATAAAACGTGCTCCTTTGTACGCAACTCCAAATGTGCCTTACTTTTTGGGTGTCGATTCGGGAAGCACTACCACCAAGATGGTGCTGCTTAACCAACATGGAGAAGTGGTATTTACGCACTATCTACCCAATTTGGGCGATAGTTTGGCTGCTTTTCAGCAATGTTTGCAAAAATTGCACCAAACCGTGGGTAATGCCGATAATGTGCATATTGCTGCATCGTGCGCAACAGGTTATGGCGAAAATTTGCTCAGAGCTGCCTATAATATGCCATACGGTATTGTTGAAACCATGGCGCACTTTATGGCTGCTCGATATGTGCAGCCCAAAGTGTCGTTTGTACTGGATATTGGCGGACAAGATATGAAAGCTATTTTTGTGCGCAACGGTAGTATCGAACGTATGGAGATTAACGAAGCTTGTTCGTCCGGTTGTGGGTCTTTTATTCAGACGTATGCCCAAACCTTAGGCATTGATATAGGTGCGTTTGCTACGATGGCATGTTTTGCCCAACACCCTTGCGATTTGGGTTCTCGTTGTACTGTCTTTATGAATTCCAAGGTAAAACAGGTAATGCGTGAGGGATGTGAAGTGGCTGACATTGCTGCCGGGTTTAGCTATTCGGTCGTAAAAAATTGCTTGTACAAAGTGTTAAAATTAAAAGATGTGAGCGAGTTGGGCGATTATATGGTGGTACAGGGTGGAACGTTTAAAAACCATTCTGTGGCACGTGCTTTAGAAGTAGTAACGGCCTGCAACGTTCAGTTTACCGATATTCCCGAATTGATGGGTGCCTATGGGGCTGCCCTTTATGCCTTACAACAATATACCAACCAACAGCATGAATAAAGTTACTTTATCTTCTTTAATGCAGGCACAACAACCACATGCCGAAACCATCCGTTGTGTCGGTTGTAGCAACCAATGCAAAGTGCAAAAACTCACTTTTGACAACGGAAATGTGTTTTATTCGGGCAATAGTTGCGAAAAAGTATATACCAACAAAAGTCAATGTGCCTACCAAGGGGTCAATCTTTTTGCCGAAAAATACAGAATGCTCTTTGAGTATGCCTCAACGAGCTGTAATGCCCATAGGCAGGCATCAGAGCTTCCAATGACGATAGGTATTCCTCGTGCCTTGGGTATGTATGCCGACTATCCTTTTTACGCTACTTTGTTTGCGCATTGTGGTATCAAAACAGTGCTATCTGCCCCCACACATCACAAACAGTACGAACAGGGGCTGTCGTCTGTCATGGCAGACAATATTTGCATGCCTGCCAAATTGATACATGGTCATGTACTGTCGTTGGTAAAGAGGGGAGTAAACCGCATTTTTTACCCCTATGTGGTATATGGTAAAAAAGAAGACAAGGGCAGTAGCAACAGCTACCATTGTCCCATTGTATCTGGCTATTCGGATGTTATTAAAAGTGCTATAGACACCGAGGGCAAATACGGTATCCCTTTTGATTCGCCCATCCTTACATTTAATAATCCCCAATTGTTGCGTGCTTCGTGTTTGCAGTATTTAGTAGGGTTGGGGGTAGATAAACATACCGCCAACACTGCTATCGATGCTGCTATTATGGCGCAACAACAATTTCAGGAAACCATGCACCATCGTGCTATGCAGGTGTGGCAAAAATGCCAAGAAGAAAATCGTTTGGCGGTGGTCTTGGTAGGAAGACCATACCATTTAGACCCATTTGTTGAGCACAAAATTTCGCATGCTATGGCTGCTATGGGCGTAGATGTGCTGACCGACGATATAGCGACCTTTGTATCGCCTCATGTATTTAGTCTAACTCCAGCGGTTAGTCAATGGACCTATCCCAATAGGGTACTTAAAACGGCTTTTTACGTAGCCTCTCAAAGTACTTCGCAACTGCAAATGGTACAACTTACCTCGTTTGGATGCGGTCCCGATGCGTTTATTTTGGACGAAGTACGTAGCATTTTAAGTGCATCGGGCAAAAATCATACTGTCCTAAAAATAGACGATGTGAATAACATTGGCTCATTGGTTTTGCGCATACGTTCGCTGATAGAAAGTTTGCGTATCAGTCCGGCTATGCGTGCCCAACAGGTACACTATTATCAGTCGCCCGTGTTTATGCCATCCGACAAACAGAAAATCATATTGGCACCGTATTTTTCTAAGTCACACTCGGCAATTATTGCCCCGTTAATGCAATTGGCAGGTTATAACGTGGTTACATTGCCGATTCCGATGCAGGCCGATGTGGATGAGGGGTTGCGTACCGTCAATAACGATGTGTGCTTTCCGGCAACGGTAGTGGTAGGACAGTTGTTCAATGCCCTAAAAAGCGGTCGTTATCCATTGGCACAGGTAGCGGTTGTCATTTCGCAAACAGGCGGTCAATGTCGTGCCAGCAACTACATTACCCTTATAAAACGTTCGTTGAGCAATGCCGGTTTTGGAAGTATACCCGTCTTATCGTTCGATATGAGTGGAAGCATGGGCAACTATCAACCCGGTTTTGTTATACCATGGCGCAGGCTTTTGCCCATTGCTTTGCGTGCTGTTCTATTTACCGATTGTCTGACGCAACTGTATCGCGCATCGGCAGTAAGAGAAAAAGAAAAAGGCAAAGCCGAAAAATTGTACCACCATTATTTGCAGCAAGTAAGCCATGTAATTGTGCAAAATGAAGCATTGGCAATAAATAAACTATTGCGACAAGCGGTAACCGATTTTATTTGCTGTATCGATACTACTAAAAAAGTGCCGTGTATAGGTGTGGTGGGCGAAATTTACGTCAAATACAACGAGTTTAGCAATAAAAATTTGATGGAATGGTTGCAGGGACAGGGTATAGAGGTGGTAGAACCCTCCATGTATGGTTTCTTGACAACATCCTTTGCCAATCGTCCCATTAACAAGCAATTCCATATACAAAAAGATGCTATGCCATTGTGGTTAAATGACTTGTTTTATGTATATTTGCGTCGTATGGCGAGACGATTTGATGCCCTTTGTGCCGATTTCCCTTTTTATCGTCCGTTTACGCATAGTAAGGATAATATAAAACACGCTATGCGCGTGGTAAGTCCGGCTGCTAATTTTGGCGAAGGATGGCTTTTGCCAGCCGAAGTGGTGCATATGGCAGAGTTAGGAGTAACAAACATCGTAAGCATTCAGCCATTTGGATGCATCGCCAATCATGTAATCTCTAAAGGAGTAGAAAAACGGCTCAAGCAGTTGTTCCCTCAATTAAGCATGCTATTTCTTGATTTTGATGGCAATACCTCAGAAGCAAATGTAATAAACAGACTGTATTTTATGGCAGAAAATGCCAAACAAACCTTATCGCAACACAACTATGGCTAAATTATCAGGCGACGATATGCAACAAAAAATAATGGAAGCTGCCCAAACTTTATTTTTAGAAAAAGGGTATATGGCAACATCGACTGTCGATATAGCCAAGAAAGTCGGCTGCAACCAAGCATTAGTGCATTACTATTTTAGAACCAAGCAAAATTTGTTTAAACAGATATACTTGCAATACGTCAATGCATTGATGCAGTTGGGAAAGAAAAATATTGAGCAATGTACATCGGTGGTCGATTTGGTGCATGAAATAATTCATTTGTACTTTACGTTCTTTTCTCAATATCCCAATGTGCCATATTTCTTTGTCAATGAATTGATTGTAAGTAGCGAGCACCGCAAAATGGTGCAAGAGTGCTTTATCGATAATCAAATGCGCATCATGCTATTTAACCAACTAACACAACTGATAAGAAACGATATAGCAGCGGGTAAGATTCGCGATGTAAATCCCTATGCGCTGATACAAAACATAGTATCATTAGTGCTTACCTCGTTTTTAGCCCTTCCTTTGTACAACGATTTTATATCGTCCGATGAGGCGGATAAACAAGCCTATTTGCATCGTCGTGAGCAAGAATGCGAAGATATTATACTCTGTTCGTTAAAAGTGTAGTGCCGATGTAACCGAGTAAGAGAATTAAAAACCTGCAACTTAGTTGCAGGTTTTTTCGTGTACCTTTGCCGTCGATAAATAAAATTTGTTTAACCGTTTAATCGTTTAATCGTTAAATCGAGGCAAGTAGGGACGCACGGCTCGTGCGTCCGTGGTGCAAGGCGAGCAGCAGACGCAAACACCAAAACCAAAACCAAAACACCTATTACACATGAAACACCTAATCCTTACCCTAAGTTTTCTTTTTGCCTTTGCCATGGCGTGGGCGCATGCTCCCGGTGAGCCCAGCAACGGGCATCACGACCATGGTCATGAGTCTAAAGTCGAAAGTCAAAAGTCAATGGTTTATGATGACCATGCAGGGCATGACCACGCGCACGAAGGTCATAACCACAGTGAAGAATTGTTGCAACAATACTACGACTCCATTTATCAGCAAATGGAGGGCGATTTGGACGAAGTTAGCGTAACGGGTCGTTCTACTCTTAACAACAAATTATCGACCAGTAGGGTAACCACCATTGGAACTGCCGAACTTTGTCGTGCTGCATGTTGCAATCTATCAGAAAGTTTTGAAACCAATGCATCGGTCGATGTGTCATATGCCGATGCGGCTACGGGTGCCAAACAAATCAAATTGTTAGGATTATCGGGCATTTACGTGCAAATGCTTACCGAGAATATGAGTAACTTTGGCGGATTGGCTACCTTGTATGGTTTGGGGTATGTGCCCGGCGCATGGCTGTCGTCCGTATCGATCTCTAAAGGCACATCGTCTGTAATTAATGGAGCGCAAGGCATTAGTGGTCAGATAAATATCGACTATAAGAAGCCACAAACATCCGATCCGTTTTCCATTAACTTTATTGCTAACTCGGGCGCACGTATGGAATTAAATGCCGATGGTGCCTTTCGGGTAAACGATCATTTGTCTACTTTGGTAATGGGACATGTTTCTAACGAACAATTGGTGCAAGAGGACGGCAATGGCGATGGTTTTCTGGATACTCCGCTAACGCAATTGTACCATTTGCTAAACCGTTGGAACTATAGCGGACATGGCTATAGCGCAGAGTGGGGGGTAAATGGGTTGTACGAAGACCGTCAGTCGGGTCAACTGTTGTCTCTTCCCAATCGATATGGTATCGCTATGCAAACCATTAGGGCTGAGGCGTATACTAAACATGCCATCGAACTATCGCACGATTACGAAACCAGCCTTGCTTTTGTGGGACAAGGGGTTTATCACCAATTTGATACCCAATTTGGTAATCGTATTTACAATGGAAAAGAAGGCGATTTCTTGTTTAAGGCATTGGTACAAAGTAATTTGACTACAGATGGACACCATTTGCTAAAAGGTGGTGTCAGCTTTAGTGGCAATTGGCTAACCGAGCAGATAGAGGCGTTGCCTATGTTGCAAACCAACAACTATGTGCCGGGAATTTTTGCCGAGTACACTTTTAATCACCACGAAAAATGGGTAATTTTAGCAGGAGTACGTGCCGATTACAGCAATTTGTATGGCTTTTACGTAACGCCACGTTTGCATATCAAGTATATGCCCATAGAGCAATTGGTAATTAGAGCATCGGCAGGGAAAGGCTACAGAACCCCTCATGTGTATGCCGAGAATAACCACTATTTTGCTTCGGCTCGGCAGTTTGAGGTGGCGGCAGATTTACGCCAAGAAGAAGCGTGGAACACCGGTGTAAGCATTAGTGGCGATATTCCATTGGGAAGTAAGACCCTATCGATTAGTGCCGATTACTACTATACGCATTTTATCAATCAAGTAGTGGTTGATACCGATGCCGATGCGCACAAAGTGTTGTTTTACAACTCGAACGGTGCGCCTGCCTATTCGCACAATGTACAGGTAGAAGCCACGGTCGAACCCGTAACCGGTCTTACCCTTACAGCAGCTTATAAGTACAGCGACGCCCGCAGTGTAACTGGTGGTGAGTTGCGTCAAAAAGCCCTTTCGTCTCCTCACAAAGGCTTGGTAACCGCATCGTACAAAACGCAAAAATCAGGTTGGCAATTTGACGCTACTTGGCAAATAAACGGTGGTGGACGTATGCCATTGGCAGATGTCAACAAACCACTTTGGGAAGATACCTACCAACCTTATCACCAACTAATGGCGCAAATAACCAAAACCTTTAAACAGTGGTCTATTTACGTAGGTGCCGAAAACATGACCAATTACCGTCAGCCTGACCCCATTATCAGCGCCGACAATCCTTGGTCAAATGATTTTGATGCTACCGTTATTTACGGTCCCCTTAGCGGTTGGAAAGTGTACGCAGGTTTTCGGTTTAATTTAGCGAAGCAAGAGTAAATGGGGAGCGATGATAGGTGTGTAGAAATAAAAAATCCGTAGCAAACGCTACGGATTTTTTTTATTAGACTGCTATCGTCAATTAAAACTTGCCTTTTACATACGTACCCACAAATTTGGCATCGTATTGGTTGGGGTAGTTTTCTTTCATGTAGTTCATAATTTTGCCCATGTCTTTTAGGCTGGTAGCACCCAACGATTCAATGGCTTTGTCTAAAACGGCTACGGTTTCTTCTTCTGACAACATTTTGGGCAGGAATAGGTTGATGTATTCCAATTGAGCAAGCTCTTCTTTTACCAAGTCTTCGCGACCAGCTGCTTGGTACATATCTGCCGATTCTTTGTGTTGTTTGGCTAATTTTTGGATAAGGGTTAAAATATCAGCTTCGGAGCAAGTGCCGCTAAAACCAGGAGCGGTTTTAAACTTCATAATGGCTGTTTTAATTTCGCGGATGGCTGCAATTTTTTCGGCATTCTTTTCTTTCATGGCAGCCATTAGTGCTGCTTGTATTTTACTTTCCATAGTGTATTGTATTTAGTTGTTGTAAATTGATGCCAAATATAGTAAAACCTTAGGGTAAAAGTTTCATGTTTATTTGATTTTCTCTCAACATATCGTAAAAAAAAGAAAAGTCATATCTTTGTATTATGATAGCTACGGTGGCTTATATAGAAGAAAAGTTTGACGAGTTTAATCAGTCGATATTTGGCGGCGAATTGCCTCGAATTCCGATTGTACTGGGACGCGCAACAAGGGTGATAGGGGCGTTTACCTATAAAGTACGCAGCAATTTTTGGGGTAAAAAAGAATATGTTGACCTTAAACTGCGCTTTAGCACCAAGTTTGACCTACCAGAAAACGAACTGCAAGACGTGATTATTCACGAAATGATTCATTATTACATCCATTTTAAAAACTTAAAAGATAGGAGTGCTCACGGACCCTTGTTTAAGGATATCATGAATCAGATAAACAAAAATTTTAGCAGAAAAATTAGCATACGCCACAAGGGTGCCGTAAAGTCAAACGAGCAAATAACCGATGCTAAACCACGTTGCCGTGTAGTTGCCGTTGTCACCATGAAAGACGGCAAAATAGGTATAAAAATACTGCCTCGTATCAAAGAGAAAGTACATCACTACTACAATGCCGTAAGTAATAGTCCTACCGTAAGCCAAGTAGAACTGTACATCACGTTGAACCCTTTCTTTGGTCAATACCCCTGTTCGTCTGCCCTGCGCATCCACTACATTGACCCCGAGATCCTCCAATCCCAGTTAGCCGACGCAAACAAGGTTGTATTTTAGGTGCTTGCTCCCATGCGGTGCTTGAGCTTGTTGCTTCCTTTCGGTCCCAGAGCCGGTTGCTGAGCCTGTCGAAGCATTGTCGTTCGTTGTTGAATCGCCTCAACGCCTCAGTAGGGACGCACGGCTCGTGCGTCCGTGGTTCAAAACTGCAACGCATCAACGAATCAGCGATTTTGTTTCGGCGATGCATTCAAAGCCTACGCTCTTCGCGGCATTTTTGCTTTTCCTCGCTAAAAATGCGATATCCGCTTCGCTTCTTAACGCATTTTCTTAACGCTCGTCATACACAAAAATGTATCTCCGCTCAATCACGATGTCTTTTCATTGCATCGCCTCACCGCCTCACCAACTATGTCGGTCCGTGCGTGAGCAAAAAAAATCATGTATAAAAAAGGCTTTACAAAATCGCACCAGGCGGAATGTTTAACTTAGAAAACGCAAACAATTTTTTGCCCAAATCCTTTAGCGACGCCCCAATGTGGTACACCTCTGCATCGTCGATGATTAAGAACCTATCGTGCGATGTGGTATGCATAAAAATCTCTATAGGTGGATATTGTTTATTGTGCTTTGCCAAATCTAACGTTAATTGTTTAGAAAGATTGGCTGTGTAAATTTTAGCCGACACACTTGTTTCGCGTTTGCTCAGCATCATCAAAACCGACTCATCTACATAATTATCGATTAAAACCAAATTCTTCTTAGCCGATTTAATCAGATCCGTTGCAAACTTATACGCATCAAAAATCTGCCCGTTATGGAAAACCCCTTCGGAGGGCGGTATGGAAGTCTGCACAAAGAAATCAACCTGCTTGTTGAGGCTTTCAATTTTAGCATCATGCTCAGCAAATTTTCGGTCTATTTTATCTTCCAATAGATTGATTCGCTGATTAATAGCATAAC
>JAFVZF010000076.1 GCA_017508305.1 Paludibacteraceae bacterium
ACCTACAAGAAGGTCGATTAAGCGTTAAGCAATTAGGTCGCGGTGTAGCATGGTTAGACACCGGCACACACGACAGCCTGTTGGAAGCATCCAACTTTATCGCCACCATACAAAACAGACAAGGGCTACAAGTAGCATGTCTCGAAGAAATTGCCTACAATTATGGCTACATCAATCGTGAGCAATTACTAAAACTTGCCGACCCCCTTAAAAAGAATTTTTACGGACAGTACCTTATTAAAATTGCCGACGAACCTAATATTATTTAATTATATCGGGTATTTTTTGCGTTGTACTCCTGCTCAAAATCCTCTTTTGCTTTCAGCGATTCTGCTCACGCTCGGGATAATAAGCAAACTTATTCTCCTCTCGCTTAATCGCAGAATTACGCTAAGTAAACTCCGGTTTTTCGCAGTTCGTACGCCTTAAAAATCCTCCGATAAATTAAATAATTAATTAAGTAACTCAGATGCACAACCAATTATTCGGTAAATCGCCTCACCGACGTACTGATGAGTACGAAGTACGAATAATAACCGAATAACCAATAATTAACTATGGAAATAATAGAAACTGGCATAGAAGGTTTATTGATTATCAAACCTAAAATTTTTGGTGATGCTCGTGGTTTTTTCTGCGAGACATACAACAAGAAACGTTATCAAGACGCTGGCATCATGCAAGATTTTTGTCAAGACAATCTTTCTAAATCTACATACGGTGTTATTAGAGGGTTACACTTTCAACTCAATCCTGTAAGTCAATCCAAATTGGTATCAGTAGTAGAAGGATGCGTATACGATGTAGCGGTAGACATTCGTGTAGGTTCTCCCACATACGGCAAATGGTATGGTGTAGAATTAGATGCCGACAGCAAAACACAATTTCTCATCCCAAGAGGATTTGCCCATGGTTTTTCGGTACTAAGCAAATCGGCTGTATTTACCTACAAATGCGACAACCTTTACGATGCTTCGGCAGAAGGAGGCATTATGTACAACGATCCCGATTTAAATATCGATTGGGGCATCCCAACGGACAAACAAATCATATCAGAAAAAGACCTTAAACATCCTTTGTTTAAAGATTTAAAAACCAACTTTGTATTTTAACGCCATGAAAAATATTCTTGTCACAGGAGCATACGGTCAATTAGGCAACGAGGTTCGACTACTATCGGCAAACTATCCACACTATAATTTTATGTTTACCGATGTAGACAGCTTGGATATTTGCGACAAATCGATGCTACTTGATTTTGTACAAGGAAACGATATTCGCTACATCATTAACTGCGCTGCCTATACTGCTGTTGACAAGGCAGAAGACGAAGCCGAATTGTGCGAAAAAATCAACGCCAAGGCCGTAAAAAATCTGGGCGAAGTTGCCCAAGAAGTAGGCGCAGGTATTATTCACGTATCGACCGACTATGTTTTTAATGGCAAAGGATATATGCCTTATACCGAAGATATGCCTACCAGCCCCTGTTCGGTATATGGAAAAACCAAACTAAAAGGCGAAAAGGCTTTGCTAAAAGCCTGCGAAAATGCCATTGTGGTACGCACAGCATGGTTGTATTCTCCTTTTGGCAATAATTTTGTAAAAACCATGCGTAAATTAGGTGCCGAACGCGAACAACTAAACGTTATTTTTGATCAAATAGGCTCCCCTACCTTTGCCGAAGATTTGGCTGCTGCTTTGCTCATCATAGTAGACCAAACCATCGATCGTATACATGACAAGGGAGGCATTTACCACTATAGCAACGAAGGTGTTTGCAGTTGGTACGATTTTACCCTAAAAATTCATCAGCTATCGGGCATTACCACTTGTAACGTACATCCCATAGAAACCAAAGACTATCCAACTAAGGCCGCCCGTCCGCACTTCAGCGTGCTCAACAAGGCAAAAATAAAGTCTACCTTTGGCATCACTGTACCACATTGGGAAAGCAGTTTACAACGTTGCATCGAACAACTAAATCAACAAATCGACTAACGTGAACGAAAGCACGTACATATTAGAAAGTGCCGATCCGGTCGTATTTTGCGGGATAAACAACAGCAATATACGCCTGCTAAAGGTTGTATTTCCAAAAATCAAAATTGTAGCCCGCGGTAATATGATAAAAGCAGTGGGCGACGAAGTGGAACTTGCTGCCTTTTATGATAAAATGACGCTATTGGAAAAGCACGCTACCGAATTTAACAACCTACCGGAAGCTACCATTATCGACATTGTAAAAGGGAAAACCACAGCCGATGATCCTGTTCCTAACAACCTTATATTACATGGATTAAACGGCAAACCCATCACAGCACGTACTGCCAACCAAAAAAAGTTAGTGGCAGATTTTGATAAAAATGATCTTATGTTTGCTTTGGGTCCTGCCGGCTCTGGCAAAACCTACACTGCCATTGCCATAGCTGTACGTGCCCTTAAAAACAAGCAAGTAAGAAAAATTATTTTAAGCCGTCCGGCAGTAGAAGCAGGTGAAAAATTGGGGTTCTTACCCGGTGATATGAAAGACAAGATTGACCCTTATTTACAACCCTTGTACGACGCATTGGAAGATATGATACCTCCATTTAAGCTCAAAGAATATTTGGAGACTCATGTGATACAAATTGCGCCATTGGCATTTATGCGAGGTCGCACATTGAGCGATGCTGTCATCATTTTAGACGAGGCACAAAATACCACCACCCAACAAATAAAAATGTTTTTGACTCGTTTGGGATTTAACTCCAAGATGATTGTAACCGGCGATAGCACACAAATCGATTTGCCCAACAGCAAGCAATCGGGTCTGATACATGCCATGCATATATTACAAGGTGTAAAAGGCATCTCATTTATTGAGTTCGACAAAAAAGACATCATTCGCCATCAGCTGGTGTCGCGCATCGTCGAAGCGTACGAAAGGAATGAGGCATTAGTTAAAGGAGAGTTGATAAAGGAGACGTGTTGATGACCGAAGGGAATAAAGGAGAAATATTAAACTCGCTTCGCTCGGACTTATCGGCGAATCGACTAATCGACTAATCGATTGACTTTCGACTAGCGACTAAACACCTAAACGACTAAACGACTAAACAAAAAAATTATGAAAGCATTAACAGCAACCAATTTTCAATTTAAAGGACAAACAGATGTGTACCACGGCAAAGTTCGCGATGTCTATAGCATTGGCGACACCCTTGTCATGGTAGCTACCGACCGTATTTCGGCGTTTGATGTAGTGTTACCCAAAGGCATTCCCTACAAAGGACAAATGCTCAATCAAATAGCAGCCAAGTTTTTGGATGCTACAGCCGATATAGTGCCCAACTGGAAATTAGCCACCCCCGACCCTATGGTTACCGTAGGACGTCGTTGCCAAGGATTCCCCGTCGAAATGATTGTACGTGGCTATCTTTGTGGCAGTGCATGGCGTGCTTATAAAAACGGTGTACGCGAAATTTGCGGTGTTAAGATACCAGATGGCATGCGCGAAAACCAAGCCTTTGAAACACCCATTATTACACCTACCACCAAAGCTGAATTGGGTCAACACGACGAAGACATTAGCAAAGAAGAAATCATTGCTCAAGGTTTAGTAAGTGCCGAAGATTATGCTATGTTAGAACAATACACCTTAGCATTGTTTCAACGCGGTACAGAAATTGCTGCTAAACGTGGATTAATTTTAGTAGATACTAAATACGAATTTGGCAAATGCGAAGGTCAAATCTACTTGATGGACGAAATTCATACGCCCGACTCTTCGCGTTATTTCTATGCCGATGGCTATGAAGAACGTTTTGAAAAAGGCGAAGCCCAAAAACAACTTTCTAAAGAATTTGTGCGCGAATGGTTAATGGAAAATGGCTTTCAAGGCAAAGAAGGTCAGCAAGTACCCGAAATGACCGACGAAATTGTAGCCGGCATTACCAATCGCTATATGGAACTATACGAAAAGATAACCGGCGAGAAATTCGAAAAAACAGATACCTCTAACTTATTGGAACGTATTGAAAAGAATATTGAAGCCTATTTATAATCCGCATAAATGATTATAAACAACCTAAAAAACGAGTAAAGTTAATTTTACTCGTTTTTTTATGCGCATTTTTCAACATTTGGGCAAAAAAAAAGTTTTTTTCTTGGGCATTTACTCAAATTTTGATAATTTTGGGATTGTTATTTTTAAAAACTATGACAAACATAAAAGGTTTTATTACACAAGTAATCGGTCCGGTAGTGGATGTGAGCTTTGAAAAAGGAGGCGATTCCCTACCAAAAATTCACGATGCTTTGAATGTGATTCGTCCAAACGGACAGAAACTTATCATCGAATGCCAACAACATATCGGCGAAAACTCCATTCGTGCCATCGCTATGGATTCTACCGATGGTTTGGTACGTGGTATGGAAGTAATTCCAACCGGGGCTCCTATTTCCGTACCTATTGGCAACCAAATTAAAGGTCGTTTGCTTAATGTAACCGGCGATAGTATCGACGGTATTGCGTCTTTGGACCGTAGTAAAGAATACCCCATTCACCGCCAACCACCTACCTACGAAGAGTTGGCGACCTCTAAAGAAATCCTATATACAGGTATCAAGGTAATCGACTTGTTGGTACCCTATCTAAAAGGAGGTAAGATTGGCTTGTTTGGTGGTGCCGGTGTTGGTAAAACCGTGTTGATCATGGAATTAATCAACAACATCGCCAAAGGGTACAACGGCTACTCTGTGTTTGCAGGTGTAGGAGAACGTACCCGCGAAGGCAACGACTTGCTACGCGATATGTTAGAAGCAGGCGTTATCAACTATGGCGAAGAATTTAAGAAAAGTATGGAAGAAGGCGATTGGGATTTGTCTAAAGTAGATCCCGAAGCCTTGGCAAAATCGCAAGCTACCTTGGTATTTGGACAAATGAACGAGCCTCCCGGTGCACGTTCTTCGGTAGCATTGTCAGGTTTGACAGTAGCCGAATCTTTCCGTGATAACAATGAATCGGGCGGAAAAGGAAACGATATTTTGCTATTTATCGATAATATTTTCCGTTTTACACAGGCTGGTTCGGAAGTATCTGCGCTATTGGGTCGTATGCCATCGGCTGTAGGCTACCAGCCTACCCTTGCCTCTGAGATGGGATTAATGCAAGAACGTATTACTTCGACCAAGAATGGTTCTATTACTTCTGTACAAGCTATCTACGTTCCGGCAGACGACTTGACCGACCCGGCTCCCGCTACTACCTTTAGCCACTTGGACGCAACCACTGTATTAAGCCGTAAAATTGCCGAATTAGGTATTTACCCGGCAGTAGACCCCTTGGACTCTACTTCACGTATTTTGGATGCATCGGTTGTAGGAGAAAAACATTACAACACAGCAAGACGTGTTATTGAGCTATTACAACGCTATCAATCATTGCAAGATATTATTGCTATCTTGGGTATGGAAGAGCTATCAGAAGCCGATAAGTTGGTGGTACACAGAGCTCGTCGTGTACAACGTTTCTTATCTCAACCATTCCACGTAGCCGAACAATTTA
This sequence comes from Paludibacteraceae bacterium, assembly GCA_017508305.1. Taxonomy (GTDB): domain Bacteria; phylum Bacteroidota; class Bacteroidia; order Bacteroidales; family Paludibacteraceae; genus Enterocola. The sequence goes on from JAFVZF010000076.1 coordinate 5,546, forward strand.
CCGGCATACCCGGTGTATTAGTTCCCATCGAAGAAACCATCAGAGGCTTCAATATGATTATCGACGGCGAAGTGGATCAATATCCGGAAGCCGCCTTTAACTTGGTGGGCAACATTGATGCTGCCATTGCAAAAGGCGAACAACTATTAAAAGAAAGTAAACAATAATCATGAACGTTTCCATTCTATCCGCCACTAAAAGTTTATTCAATGGAACTGCTACTTCGGTAGCTTTTCCCGGGGCTAAGAGTGCGTTTACGGTATTAGAGAACCACGCACCCATCATTTCCATGCTTACCAAAGGGACCATTGTTATTGGCGATGATAAAGGAGAAGAAACCAGTATTGCCATTGCCGGAGGTTTTGTAGAAATACATGCCAATGAGGTAACGGCATGCGTTGAGCTGACATGAAACGAGAATTGGCCATCTTATGGATGGGTTGTATAGGGAGCGAATTGGTCATTACATTGGTTCACCAATTTATTTTCCAAGCGCCCTACCTTAGATTTTATCTGCTTATTCCCATTCTATTTATGGGCATCGAGTGGATTTATTACGAAATTGAGCAGTATGCTCGCCGACAAACCAATCAGGCAAAGGCTACACAGGTGTACATGGTGTACAAAACCGTCAAGCTACTATTGACCTTAGCGGTAGTATTAGGATTGGCATTTTTGTTACCAGCAGTAGGAGTCGCTTTCTTTTTCCGTTTAGCCATCATGTACTTGGTTACACTGATTGTAGAAACAAAATTGGCAATGGCGTGGATGCTCGATAACACCAACACAAAAAAAGAATGAAACAGGTAAAATACATACTGCTTTTATGTGTAATGCTATTTAGCCCCGTGGCAATGGCATCAACGACCGAATCGAAAGAAAACACCTTCCAACCCGTGTCGTTTTTATTTGGTCACGTTGGCGATGGATACGAATTTCACATTACAGAAATCAATGGACATCCCATTTCTGTTCCGCTTCCTATTATTGTGCACAGCGAAGAACGAGGTTGGTTCGTTTTTTCTTCCAGCCGTGTAGCTCATGGACATTCGTACCAACAGTTTTACATTGCCAATGGTGGTGATTACGATGG
>JAFVZF010000004.1 GCA_017508305.1 Paludibacteraceae bacterium
TAACCACCCACAATCATTAAATGCGATAGGTTTTGCCCACCTACAACGCGGGCACTTGCCAACCATTTGTCCTTGCTGTATTGCGCATAAATGGTGCCGTTAAAGGCGTGCAATGGAAATTGCTTGGTGGTGCTTATCGTTTTTGTGCCACTTGCTGTCGATGGTTCGCTTTGCGAGGGGGTTTGGGGTATTTCTGTGGTAAAGGTATGCTCGACGTTGCGGTAGCGATATTCTGCCATAATACCTCCTCTCCAACCATTGTTAGCTCCAGATATGCCTATGATAGCTTCCGGACGGATACCAACTACACCTTCGGTGACAAAAGCGGTAGAAAATTTCCAATGAGGGGTAAAATGCCAATCGTATTTAATTTGTGGCGAACGATTGATGATGCCGGTAGGTGTTCCTCCGTTAAGGGTAAGAACGTTAGGGAAAACGCCATCGTAGTAGGGATGCCACGATTGACCGACTAAAAACGAATGGTTCTTGTAGTTGACAAAAGCATAGGCATGGCGCAATCGAATGATGTCGATGTAGGTGGCAGTGCCGCAAAAATCGCCCTCTATGTGTGCTCCCATGTTTAGATTTTGTTGGGAGTATTGGTATTTTACGCCAATGCGCGAGGTTATTGCCAAAAATGCAGCATTTACTTGGTTATTGATGTCGTTGCCAAAATCGTCCAATTGTATTGGCTTGGGATACAGGCAAATAATTCCGCCTTTGGCATCGTAGTTTTGGCGACTGTTTACATACATCTCGCTACGGGCAAACCCATATAGGGTAATGGCATGCGATTCTTTAGTTGTAGCAGTACTATCGGCTGTTTGCGCCCAAATGGTTGTGGATAAAATGATTGTCAGGAATGTGTAGAGGATTTTTTTCATGTTTCTATACCTACAAATTTTGAAAGTGCGAAGGTAATAAAATATTTTTTTCTATATTTGCGTTTCTTAACAAAAAATACTATGAATCAATCGAAAAAAAATCCGCCCATTATTGTGTCCCTGCTGGTTATTTTATTTTTGGTAGGGATGCTTGTATTGACCATTAAAACCTTTGGTGTCGATTCGCTCGAAGGGGGTAGTCAAATATCGCTACTTATTACATCCGGTCTTTGTATCTTATTGGGTCTTACTTGTTTTGGTAGAACATGGGACGACTTTGAAACACAAATTAAAGAGAGTGTTGGCGGTATTGGTTCTGCAGTTGTTATCTTGTTGATTATTGGTGCTTTAGGAGGAGCGTGGATGATAAGTGGAGTAGTGCCATCGCTTATTTACTACGGATTAGAAATTGTTCATCCGTCTATTTTCTTGTTTGCTACCTGTCTTATTGCATCGGTGGTTTCGTTGGTAATTGGCAGCTCGTGGACAACGATTGCAACCATAGGTGTTGCCCTTATCGGCATTGGTCAGGCACATGGATTTAGTCCGGCGTTGGTGGCAGGTGCTATTATTTCGGGCGCTTATTTTGGCGATAAAATGTCGCCACTATCCGATACAACGGTAGTAGCAGCATCGTCTGCAGGAACACCTCTTTTTGATCACATCAAATACATGGTTATCACAGTAGTGCCATCGATGGTTATTACGCTTGTAATTTTTTTGGTGATTGGATTTACGCACGATGTGGATGGTGCGGTATCGCCCGAAAGTTTGGCAGCTGCTTTGCAAGACCGTTTTGTTATATCGCCTTGGCTATTGTTGGTTCCTGTGGTTACTTGTGTGCTAATCGCACTAAAAATGCCTCCCATTTTGACCCTTATGTTATCAACTGCATTGGCTATGGTGGTGGGTATTTTTGTACAACCTGACGCTATTAGAGAGGTTGCCGGTGAGGCTGATTTGTTTAAAGGTTCGATGATTACCCTTTATGGTAGCACTGCGCTAAAAACAGATAATGCCTTGTTAGGCGAGTTGATCTCGACAGGAGGTATGTCGGGTATGTTGCACACCGTATGGTTGGTTTTGTGTGCTATGACCTTTGGTGGTTGCATGAAAGCTTGTGGGTTTGTAGAATCGATGACAGAGTTCTGCCAACGCTTCATTAAAAATAGGGTCTCGTTGGTTGGATCGACCGTATTTACAGGTTTCTTTTTAAATGCCACTACTGCCGATCAATATTTAAGTATAATTCTTACTAGTAGCCTATTTAAAGGTGTTTACGATAAAAATGGTTACGAAAATCGTTTGCTTAGCCGTTCGTTAGAAGATGGCGCTACCGTAACATCGCCCCTTATTCCTTGGAGTACTTGCGGTATGACGCACTCTACCATTTTAGGGGTGTCTACTTTTGCCTATTTCCCTTATTGCTTTTTCTGCTATATCAGTCCA
>JAFVZF010000077.1 GCA_017508305.1 Paludibacteraceae bacterium
GGCTAAACCGATGCTTTTTTTGTGGAGATTACCGGACTCGAACCGGTCACCTCGACACTGCCAGTGTCGCGCTCTAGCCAGATGAGCTAAACCCCCAATTGCGCTGGCAAAGATACAACGCAATTTTTATTTATGCAATAAGCGCTTATAAAAAAATCATGGCTTTACCAATTACTTGCGCTTTTTCATCCCCTACTAAAGTAGCTGCAATAGCCAATGCAAAAGCAAGCGATACTCCCGGACCTTTGCCGGTTATAACATGCCCATCCTTAACGACGCTATCCGTCTGTACCAACGCACCATTTAACCCACCTTCGCACCCGGGGTAACAAACAGCTTTCTTACCTTGCAATATACCTAATCCTCCCAAAACCCTGGGAGCTGCACAAATAGCCGCCAATGGCAATGCTTTTGCATGATGTGCTTGCAATAGCGCACACAAGCCACTGTGATTGCCTAAATTGGTAGTACCGGGCATACCGCCGGGAAGGATTAAATATCCTTGCGTAGGTTGCACATCCGCAAATAGCATGTCAGCCAACATGGTGACCCCGTGCGAAGAGGTTACTTGTAAATCCTCATTGATGGATACGGTTTTTACATCCACACCGGCGCGACGCAATACATCTACCACGCTCAATGCTTCGATATCTTCAAAGCCATCTGCCAAGAATACGTAATGTCTCATTGTTTTACTTTTTATCGATATTTATAATTATTTGCTAAAATATTTGCCTATAAATGGCAAGGAATACAAAGGTAAGTCTTGTCGAATCATATATACCACATATACCAACAAGAGTCCTATTTTTATAAGGTAATTAAGCCACACCCAAGGAGTTACTAAGCAATGGTTAATTGCCATCAGCACAAGAGTCAAAGCAAGATACATACCAAATTTACGCAAATCGTATGGCAAAGGCATGTATTTACATCCCAATAAATACGAAATGAGCATCATGGTAAAGAATGCGCCAAAAGAAGCAAAACCAGCCCCTATCAACCCATAACGGGGGACTAAGAACCATAGCAACAGCACATTGATAATCAGTCCTATAGATGATATTATAAAGCCGTAATACGTTTTATCGGTTAGCTTGTACCAAATGGATAGGTTGGAGTAAATTCCTTGAAACAAATACGAAAATAACACGATAGGAACTATAATTAATCCACTCCAATAGCTTTCGTGAATCAATAATTTAATCACATCGATAAACAAAATCATACCCAAACAAATCAACAACGATGTAATCACATAATACTTCATGGTATCAGCATACATCTGCTCTTTGCCTACCGCCCTACTCTTGTCAAACACAAATGGCTCGTAAGCATAACGAAATGCCTGCGAAAACATCATCATAACCATCGCCACCTTAAAACAAGCTCCATAAATACCCAATTGACTCACTGCCAATTCTTTACTTTCATACAAATAGGGGAATAAAATTTTATCGATGGTTTGATTCATGATGCCGACTATGCCCAACATAAGCAGTGGCAACGAATAATGTAGCATACGTTTTAATAAATTCCAATCAAACGCATATTTTTCTTGAAATACATAGGGAAGCAACACAACTGTGACCGTTATGGTCGAAATCAAATTGGCAATAAAAATATATCCCACCTGATAATCAGGTCTGTAAAACCAATCAATTAGATGGGGAGCCGTCTTCCATAAGTACGGACACAATAGCAAAAAGAACAAGTTCATGCCAATATTGGCAAAAATCATGACAAATTTGATGATGGCAAATGTTACCGGACGTTTCTTATAACGTAGATAGGCAAAAGGGATGCAATCAAAGGCATCCATAGCTGTAATTAGCACCATCATACCTACAAATTCCGGGAAATGCTCATACCCTAATCCCTGCGCAATGGGATGAATAAAAAGCATGCACACCGCTACAAAAACAAACGAAGTGGCAAATAAGCTGGTCAATGCCGTCTTATACACTGTATTGGCATCGTGCCTCTCATCACTCATAAAACGGAACATACCCGTTTCCATGCCATAAGTAAGAATCACCATCATCAGTGCCGTCCACGCATACAAGTTGGTGACAATACCATAATCAGCTGACGATGATAAAACGTACGTATAAAGCGGAACCAAACACCAATTGAGAAACCGCCCCACAATACTGCTAATACCGTATATCGCTGTATCTTTAAATAATCCCTTTATTGCAGACATACCTTAAAATAAAGCATTATCATATCCGGAAGAAAACCTACTGCGTTTTAAATGTTGGTACGCCAAATCGGTAACTTCTCTGCCCCGAGGCGTACGACGGATAAAGCCTTCTTTGATGAGATAGGGTTCGTATACATCTTCGACGGTGCCCGCATCCTCTCCCAATGCTGTAGCGATGGTGGTTAATCCCACCGGTCCTCCTCCAAATTTATCGATAATGGTAGTTAAAATTTTGTTGTCAATTTCGTCCAACCCAAAAGAGTCGATATTCAGTGCTTCTAATCCATAGCAAGCAATGTCTTTATCAATCACGCCATCGGCTTTTACTTGTGCAAAATCGCGCACCCTACGTAGCAAAGCATTGGCAATACGTGGCGTACCACGACTACGACGAGCTATTTCGATAGCAGCATCTTCGTATATGGGTGTATCTAAAATGGTTGCCGAACGTTTTACAATGGAGGTTAATACGTCCGAATCGTAGTATTCAAAGTGACTATTGATGCCAAAACGGGCTCTTAACGGACTGGTAAGCAATCCACTACGGGTTGTAGCACCAATAAGCGTAAATGGATTTAAATCGATTTGTATGGATCGGGCACTTGGACCTTTGTCAATCATGATATCTATGCGGTAATCCTCCATGGCCGAATACAAATACTCTTCGACTACCGGACTTAAGCGGTGTATTTCGTCGATAAAAAGCACATCATTAGGCTCCAATCCAGTTAATAAACCAGCCAAATCGCCCGGTTTATCCAACACAGGACCCGATGTAATTTTAAATCCTACTCCCAACTCATTGGCAATGATATTAGATAAGGTTGTTTTGCCCAATCCGGGAGGACCATGTAATAAAACGTGGTCGAGTGCCTCGCCACGCATACGGGCTGCCTGTACGAAAATTTTTAGGTTTTCGACAATGGCATTTTGCCCTTTAAAATCAGAAAAAGTAAGCGGACGCAGTACATTTTCGTATTCGTTTTCGCGTTCTCCCCTACTTTTTCGTATATCAAAGTTGTTATCCATTTATGCAGTCAATTCTCTAAAAAGTTCTTCTAATTGATTGGGCGACATCCCATTAACAGCTTGATCGGCTACCAATTGTCCTTTTTTTAGCACCAAAAAGCGATCGCAAATAGCCGTTACCTCTTGCATGATATGCGTACTAAATAGCACGGTGCGTTCTTTGCCAAAATCTTGTATCAAACTCCTTATCTCAAGCAGCTGATTGGGGTCTAATCCGGTGGTTGGTTCGTCCAAAATCAACACTTGCGGATCGTGAATCAACGCTTGCGCTAATCCCACACGCTGGCGATAGCCCTTGGAGAGTTGCCCTATTTTTTTACTGCATTCTGATTGCAATCCGGTTCGCTCTATCATTTCGTCAATCCTGCTTTTAGCGCTATTACCCATCCCATACAAATGGGCTGTAAATGCCAAAGATTCACGCACGTACATATCCAAATAGAGTGGATTGTGCTCTGGCAAATACCCTATCATACGCTGAAGTTGCAACTTACTTTTTTGCACATCAACACCATCAAGCAGCACACTACCGGAATCGGGCGTAAGGAAACCGGTAATCAACTTCATGGTGGTAGATTTTCCGGCTCCATTCGGTCCTAAAAAACCTACGATTTGGCCTTTCTCAATGGTAAACGACAAGTCTTGCAACACTTGTTGCATACCATAACGTTTAGATAGGTTATTTATTAGTAAACTCACAGCAATATCAATTATGGAGTACCATGCAAATTATTCTGTAAAGATAGGCAAAATAGTAATTTGAACAAACACTTTTGTACAGTTTTAAGATTTTATCATTACTTTTGTGTGTTCTTAGTTCCACCTTTTATTATATGGCAAAAACCGAAATTTCTACATTAGGCGAGTTTGGATTGATAAAACACCTTGCCAAACACATTTCACTAAGTAATAAATCGTCCGAAAAAGGCATTGGAGATGATGCTGCCGTTCTTAACTACACAAATAAGGACGAGCGTGCTTTGGTCACCACCGACTTGTTATTAGAAGGCATTCATTTTGACCTGACATACGTACCACTCAAACATTTGGGTTACAAGGCTGCCATGGTTAATATATCGGACATATTTGCCATGAACGGCACGCCACAACAACTTACCGTTTCTATTGGCGTAGACAAACGTTTTGGTGTAGAAGACATCGAAGAACTATATGCCGGTATCTTGTTGGCATGCAACCGACACAGCGTAGATGTGGTAGGTGGCGACACCACCAGTTCGCTTACCGGTTTGTGCATCAGTATTACCTGTATAGGCAAAGCAGAGGTAAGCAAAATAGCCTATCGTAGCGGCGCCAAACCCAACGATTTAATTTGCGTATCAGGCAACATAGGAGCTGCTTACATGGGACTACAGCTATTGGAACGCGAAAAACAACTCTTCCAAAATGACAAAAGCATGCAAGGTGTACAACCCGACTTTGCCGGCAAAGAATACATCCTGCAACGCCAGCTAAAACCCGAAGCAAGAGGCGATATTATCAAAGCATTGGCAGAGGCAGGTATCGTTCCTACTTCGATGATGGATATATCGGATGGACTTTCTTCCGAATTGTTTCACATTTGCGATCAAAGTGGCGTAGGGTGCAACATTTACGAAGATAAAATTCCCATCGATTATGAGACAGCCAACATGGCAGAAGAATTTAACATGAATTTAGTAACCGCCGCGTTAAACGGTGGCGAAGATTACGAACTTTTATTTACTGTACCCCTTGAGCTGCACGAAAAAATTAACGAAGTGAAGGACGTACACGTCATTGGCTATATTACCGAAAAAAATGCCGGCAAGTACCTTACCACTCGCGACGGAGCGGCTATCGAGCTAAAAGCCCAAGGATGGGTACATATTTAGTCGCTTCGCGTGGCGAAGCTCCGATGAATCGGTGAATCGGTGAATCGTAATAAAAATACCGATTAGTCGATTAGTCAAAAAAAACGCTTGCATATATCAAAATAAATTGCTAATTTTGCCCCGCTTTTTGAATCAGTGTGATGGGAATCGGGTCGCCAACACCAAAAGCAAAACGACAGACCCAGTATTTTAGTAACACATTTTTAGTATGAAAACATTTGAATTAAGCGGTACTATCAGAACCGACTTGGGCAAAAAAGCCAGCAAAGCCATTCGTGCAACAGAATCTATTCCTTGCGTTCTTTACGGCGGAAAAGAAAACGTAAACTTTACAGTAACTCAAGCTGCTGTACGCAAATTGATTTACACTCCTAACATTTACGCTGTAAAATTGACCATCGATGGCAAAACTTACAACGCTGTATTGAAAGACGCACAATACCACCCCGTTTCTGACAACATTCTTCACTTAGACTTCTTGGAAGTATTCGAAGATAAACCAATCGTATTCAGCGTTCCTGTTAAAACAGAAGGTTTGGCTGTAGGTGTACGTGCTGGTGGTAAATTATCATTGGTATTGCGTAAACTAAAAGTTAAAGCTGTTTACACCAACATTCCTGAAGTATTAGTTGTAAACGTTGAAAACTTGGAATTGGGCAAAACCATCAAAGCCGGCGACTTGTCGTACGAAGGTTTGCAAATTGTAAATAACAAAGACAACGTAGTAGTGGCTGTTCAATTGACCAGAGCTGCTCGTGGTGCTCAAGCAAAGGGATAATCCCACTTACGTAGCATTTATGAAATACTTAATTGTTGGTTTGGGCAACATTGGTGACGAATACCATGAAACCCGCCACAACATAGGATTTATGATATTGGACGCCTTTGCAAAGGCGTCCAATGTTTTTTTTACCGACAAACGATACGGAGCGGTAGCCGAGTGCAAAATAAAAAACAAGCAACTTATTTTGCTCAAGCCCTCTACATACATGAACCTAAGTGGCAATGCCGTACGTTATTGGATGACGCAAGAAAAAATTCCATTGGAAAACGTCTTGGTTTTAGTAGACGATTTGGCACTCCCATTTGGCAGCCTTCGTCTTAAAGCACGCGGTAGCTCGGCAGGGCACAATGGTTTAGGCAATATACAGGCTCTGTTAGGCACAGATGCCTATGCGCGTTTGCGTTTTGGTTTAGGCAACAACTACGCTCGCGGAGGGCAAATCGATTTTGTTTTAGGGAAATTTAGCCCCGAAGAACAATCTACTCTGCCCGCACGCATTGACATCGCCATCGAAATCGTTAAAAGTTTTTGCTTGGCAGGTATCAACATTACCATGAATCAATTCAACAATAAATAAAGTGGCAGCAACAGAAGTCAGAATAGACAAATGGTTGTGGGCGATGCGCTTGTTCAAGACACGTAGCATGGCAGCTGATGCCTGCAAAAAAGGACGCATTAGCATTGGCGGCAATGTGGTAAAGCCATCGCGTACCATTACTGTAGGCACCGTTGTAGAAGTAAGAAAGCACCCTATTACCTATTCTTTCAAGGCACTGCAACTTACCGAGAACCGTTTAGGCGCCAAATTAGTACCCGAGTACATGGAAAATGTAACATCGCCCGAACAATATGCTATTTTAGAGCACAGCCGCATGGTTGGTTTTGTTGATAGAGACAGAGGCACCGGCAGACCTACCAAAAAAGAGCGTCGCGATTTGGATGCATTCATGGAATTTCAGTTTGACGATGAGGATTGGGATTTTTAATTTGAATAAACCAGATTAATTAGTATCTTTGCTTGTTACTAACTAAAAAAATAAAAAGAACATGAAAGGTATTGTATTAGCCGGAGGATCCGGTACTCGTTTGTACCCTATTACAAAAAGCATCTCCAAACAAATCATTCCGGTGTATGACAAACCCATGATTTACTATCCCGTTTCTATCTTGCTATTGGCAGGAATTAGGGAGATTCTTATTATTTCTACTCCACAAGACATTCATTTATACCAAAACCTATTGGGCGATGGTTCTGCTTTGGGCATACACTTTGAATACGCCATACAGCCTTCGCCCGACGGATTGGCACAGGCTTTTTTAATAGGCGAAGAATTTATTGGCAATGATAGCGTCTGTATGGTTTTGGGCGATAACATTTTTTATGGTTACAACCTATCCAACATGCTCAAAGAGGCAGCACAATTAAAAGATGGAGCCATTGTATTTGGGTACTATGTAAACGACCCAGAACGCTATGGCGTAGCCGAATTTAATGCAGAAGGAAAAGTGTTAAGCATCGAAGAAAAGCCCCTTAAACCCAAATCTAATTACGCTGTAACCGGTTTGTATTTTTATGGCAACGATGTGGTTCAAAAAGCCAAGTCGTTAAAACC
>JAFVZF010000078.1 GCA_017508305.1 Paludibacteraceae bacterium
CGAGCAACCCAACAATACCTGCTCAACACCCTGCAGCAACATACAGATAGCACCGGTTACGCTCTCGCCGCAGCCATGACATTGGGACAGAAAGCGCATCTAACTGGAACCACCAAGCAATACTTTTCGGCGTCCGGCACCTCGCATTTATTGGCTGTCAGTGGTCTGCATGTGGGTATTCTTTTTATGGCCATCAGCTTCTTGTTTGCCCCATTAGGCAACAATCATCATTTCAAAGTATTTCAGCAACTACTTATCATTGTTTTGCTGTGGTTGTATGCTTTTTTATGCGGTTTACCCCCGTCCATTGTACGAGCTGTTACTATGTTTAGCGTTGGTGCATTGGGCATTATCAGCCAACAAAAAAGCCAAGGCCTCAACAACCTCTTTTTTACTGCTTTTGTCATGCTCCTATACAATCCCAACTACTTGTTTGACATGGGATTTCAGCTAAGTTTTAGTGCCGTCATTGGGATCCTGTTGTATGTCGAAAGTCGAAGGTCAAAGGTCGCAAGTCAGTGCAAGGTGAGCGCAGAAGCAAGCCCGCTTGGTTATGCCGAACCGAAGCCTGACTTCATGAGCAAAGCGAATAACGGTCAGTGCAGGGTGAGCGCAGCAAGCAAAAAAACAAATAGACTCTTAATCTGGATAAAAGACATGTGTGGCGCATCTATTGCGGCACAAATGGGTACATTTCCTCTTATTTTGTACTATTTTGGCACCTTTCCTACGTATTTTCTACTTAGCAACCTGCTGCTCATTCCATTGGTACTCTATTGGTATATGGTTGTTTATTGCTATTTATTCTTTCGCCATTTTCGTTTTCGCATTGGTTAGACTACCCTATCTATGAGGTATCGCACGCCATGCAATACATTACAAAATACATCAGCCTACTACCCTTTGCCCAATGTAGCGGACTTACTATCGACTGCGTGCAAGTAGGCTGTCTGTATCTCCTGCTTTTTTGCATCTATCGTCTATACAAACACCCCATGCCCAAAACCTTGTATCCCGTTTTGCTATGCATTATTGTTTGGTTATTATATGATATGGCAATTTGATTGAGTAATCAAAAAGATAACTTGCGACTTTTGAAACGAGGTCAAGGCTCGAGTTATAAAAATATAGACCCAACGATTCTGCGATTCATCAAAAAATTCTTAACTTTGTAAGCTAATACAAAAGCAAACGCACATGATTACAAAAGTGATTCCCGAAGAAAAAGTAGTAGCCACCTACAAGGCTATTCAGCGTGCAAGGCGCATCGTTATTGTCGCTCACAAACGTCCTGACGGCGATGCTATCGGTTCATGCTTAGGATTGTACCATTTTTTGTACGCTTTTGAGCGTGAAACTTTTGTGATTTTGCCCGATGCCATTCCTTCCAATATGACTATTTTGCCCAGCAGCAGTGAAATTATCAACTACGAGCAAAATGTAGAACATTGCAAAGCCATCATCGCAGAAACCGACCTGATTTTTTGCCTTGACTTTAATAATTTGGAACGTATTGGCGCTTTAGGTACACTTATCGCCCAAAGCGAGGCAGAGAAAATCATGATCGACCACCATTTGGATTATCAACCCTTTGCAGATGTGTGTATTTCGCATCCCGAGATTGCATCGACCAGCGAATTGATATTTAGACTTATTTGCCGTATGGGCTATTTTGCCGACATGAGTTTGCAAACAGCCGAGTGCATTTGTGCCGGCATGCTTACCGACACCGGCGGACTGGCATACAACTCCAATAGTCCCGAAATTTATACCATTTTTGCCGAGTTATTGCGCAAAGGAGTAGACAAAGATGCCCTATACAGACATCTGTTTAATACATACAAAGAAAGCCGAATGCGCCTTATGGGCTACGTGCTATCGCAAAAGTTAGAAATTATACCGGAATGCCACACTGCGTTGTTTAGCCTAACAGAAGAGGAATTAAAACAATATAACTACGAAAAGGGCGACACCGAAGGATTTGTCAATCTTCCGCTCTCTATCGATGGCATCATTTTTTCAATATTTGCACGCGAGGAAAAAGACACCGTCAAATTATCGCTACGTTCGGTAGGCAATTTTCCTGCCAACAAGTTTGCCAGCCATTTTTTTGAGGGTGGCGGACACCTTAACGCATCGGGAGCCGAAAGCAAGCTATCGCTCCAAGAAACCATAGATAAAATAAAGCAAGTACTACCCGATTTTTGCAAATCGGAGAGTTGGTGATACGGTGAGTCGGTGAATCGACCAAAACGATTTACAAAAAACTATAACCAAATCACCAAATAACCAAATCACCGAATAACCAACAAACATGAAACGCATCATCATATTAGGCGACGGCATGGCAGAC
>JAFVZF010000079.1 GCA_017508305.1 Paludibacteraceae bacterium
GGATATAGTTTGATGGAGGTAGTAATCAACTACATAGAAGACGACGTTATCAAACCTGCATTGGGCAATCAATACATGCGATTTTCGCCCTACCTATTAACTGTTTTCTTTTTTATTTTGCTCAACAACTTAATGGGACTCATTCCCATCTTCCCATTTGGTGCCAACTTGACCGGCAATATTTCGGTAACTTTTGTATTGGCGCTATTTACCTATTTGGTTACGAACTTATGCGGAACACGCGAATATTACAAAGAAGTATTGTGGCCGGATGTACCTACATGGCTCAAATTTCCGCTTCCGCTCATGCCGATTATCGAGATTATTTCAACCCTTACCAAGCCAATTGCACTTATGATTCGTCTTTTTGCCAATATTTTGGCAGGACACCTTATCATTATGGTGCTCATGGCATTGATATTTATCATTACATTAAGTATGGGAGCTGTTGTGGGAGGTGTTACCGCAGTAGTATCTATCCTATTCTCAATATTTATGTACTGCTTGGAATTATTGGTTGCATTTATCCAAGCATACGTATTTACCATGCTTTCTGCCACCTTTATTGGTATGGCACAAGTAAAAGAACATCATTAATATCGCATAGCTTACGCTATGCTCCGGTGATTCGGAGATTTGGTGATTCGGTGAGTCGACTAAACAACTAAAGTTTCGAGTAAGCGAACTAAACGACTAAACAACTAAACAACTAAACAACTAAACAATAAACACTTAACACTTATTATTATGTTATCAGTAATTCTTCAAGCCGCCGTTGCAGGCGCATCGTTAGCAAAATTTGGTGCAAGTATTGGTGCAGCCATCGCTATTTTGGGTGCAGGTATGGGTATTGGTAAAATTGGTTCTGCCGCTATGGAAGCCATTGCTCGCCAACCGGAAGCTGCAGGTGACATTCGTTCGAGTATGATTTTGGCTGCAGCCCTTATCGAAGGTGTAACATTGTTTGCCATCATCACTTGCGTATTGGCTATCCTATTGTAAGCCACAACCTGAGAAAAGGTTGCAGATAATGACAAGGTAACCGCTACTAAAAGCGGTTACCATTTACAAACAAAAGCAAACATTATGAATCTATTCTTACCGGATTCCGGATTGGTTATATGGATGCTGTTGGCTTTTTCGATTGTATTTTTTGTATTAGCAAAATTTGCATGGCCAACCATACTATCTTCGCTCAAACAGCGCGAAGATCACATTACTGCATCGCTTAAAAAAGCAGAAGAAGCAGCACAATCGTTGGCTGGATTAGAAGAAAAAGGCAAAGCCATTATTGCCGCCGCGCAAGCTGAACAAATGCAAATGGTAAAAAATACCAAGCAATTAAACGAAAAGATGATAGCCGAGGCCAAGCAACAAGCCAAGTCAGAAGCACAACAAATCATTGACAGCGCACGCGAACAAATTGCCAAAGAAAAAGCACAAGCTATCGCCGAGATCCGTAGCGAAGTAGCTGCACTCTCCATTGGTATGGCAGAAAAGATTTTGCGCAAAGAGTTAGAAAACAAAAAAGCGCAAGAACAATACATCGAACGTTTACTCAAAGAAAACGTTAGTGCATCATGAACCACGGAAAAATATCCATACGATACGCCAAAGCCCTGTTAGGTAGTGCTACCGAACAGAAAGTAGCATCCAAGGTATACAATGACATGTGTACCTTAGAGCAATCGTTTCGCCAATTTTCTACCCTACAAGAAGTATTGGAGAATCCTTCGGTTGCTACCAACGAAAAAGCACAAATGCTAAAATTGGCATGTGGCAAAAACATACAGGACATCACATCCCATTTTATCGACTTTGTGTTGAAACAAGGCAGATCCACCCAACTACTTTGGATGGCATTGATGTACCAAGAGTTGTATCGTAAAATCAACAATACAGTAGTAACCAACCTAACAAGTGCCATTGAGCTACCCGTTGCCTTGCAAAATAAAATAGTAGCATGGATAGAAAAGAATCGTGGCGTTAAGGTAGAGTTACGCACTGAAATTAACCCTGACATCATTGGCGGTTATATTATTGACATTGACAATAACCGTTTGGATGCCAGCATTAGTGGACAATTATCAAAATTAAACAAATATGCCGGACATTAAACCCAGTGAAATTTCGAGCGTGTTGCAAATGCAACTCGACGGCTATAAAAACCAGCTCGAATTTGAAGAAATAGGTAAAGTACTCCAAGTAAGCGACGGTGTAGCCCGTGTTTATGGTTTAAACAAGGTTCAATCCAACGAGTTGGTTGAATTTGAGAACGGAACCAAGGGCGTTGTACTCAACTTGGAAGAAGACAATGTTGGTGTGGTATTATTAGGCCCCACCCAAGACATTAAAGAAGGTTTTGTTGTTCGTCGTACCAAGCGCATTGCTTCCATTATGGCAGGCGAAGGTATGTTAGGACGTGTTATAAACGTACTTGGCGAACCCATTGATGGCAAAGGTGCCATATCAGGCAAACGATACGAAATGCCATTGGAGCGCAAAGCACCCGGTGTTATCTATCGTCAGCCGGTAAAAGAACCCCTTCAAACCGGTATTAAAGCCATCGATGCCATGATTCCTATTGGTCGTGGACAACGTGAGTTGATTATTGGCGACCGTCAAACAGGGAAAACGGCAATTGCAGTCGATACAATCATCAATCAAAAAGAAAATTTCTTAAAAGGCGAACCGATCTATTGTATCTACGTAGGTATTGGTCAAAAAGGTTCGACCATTGCCAACTTAGTGCAAACCTTGGAAGAAAATGGCGCTATGGATTATACCATTGTGGTTTCTGCAACGGCATCAGATCCGGCTGCCATGCAATACTATGCCCCATTTGCGGGTGTTGCCATTGCCGAATATTTCCGCGACACAGGTCGCCATGCCCTAATCATTTATGATGATCTTTCCAAACAGGCAGTAGCCTATCGCGAAGTATCACTTATTTTGCGTCGTCCACCCGGTCGTGAGGCTTATCCCGGTGATATTTTCTACCTTCACTCTCGCTTATTGGAACGTGCTGCCAAAGTGATTAAAAATGACAAGGTAGCCCAATCAATGAATGATTTGCCAGAGTCGCTTAAAGGCATGGTTAAAGGTGGCGGTTCTATTACAGCCCTACCCATTATTGAAACCCAAGCAGGAGACGTATCGGCATACATTCCCACCAACGTAATTTCTATTACCGATGGTCAGATTTTCTTGGAATCGAGTTTATTTAATGCCGGTGTACGACCAGCTATTAACGTAGGTATCTCGGTATCGCGTGTAGGTGGTAGCGCACAAATCAAATCCATGAAAAAAGTAGCGGGTACGCTAAAATTGGACCAAGCACAATACCGCGAATTGGAAGCTTTCTCTAAATTTGGAGCAGAAGTAGACGCTGCAACTAAAATCGTGCTTGATAAAGGTGCGAAGAACGTAGAAATCCTAAAACAAGGAAGATATTCGCCACTAACAGTAGAGCAACAAGTTGCCATTATTTATTGCGGAACCAACGGTTTGCTTGCCGATGTCCCTGTTGAAAAAGTCAGTGAATTTGAAAGGGATTTCTTGGAAATTATCGAAAACAAACACAAGGAAACCGTATTGGAGCCCTTAAAAAATGGTCAGTTGACAGGCGAAATAGAAAGCATCCTACGCAGCGAAGCGGCAGCCCTATCAGCCACCTATAAACAAGTCTAATGTCAATAGTCGATAGTCGATAGTCGCTAGTATCATTACAAGCGACAAGTGACTAAACTTTTAACAAGGAAACAATTAAATGGCATCTTTAAAAGAAATACGAGCACGCATCCTCTCGGTCAATTCGACTAAGAAGATTACCTCTGCCATGAAAATGGTATCGGCAGCAAAGTTGCACAAATCGGAAGAAAACACCTTACGTTTTATTCCGTACAAGCAAAAGCTAACCGATATGCTTACCCAATACTTAAGCAATATTGAGCCGGGAACAGTGACCATTCCATTAGCAGAGAAGCGTGAAGTAAAACGTGCCGCTATTGTATGTATTTCGTCCAATAGTGGGTTGTGTGGTGTGTTTAATAGTAGCGTTAATAAATTACTCAACGAAGCCATAGAGCAATACAAAGCAAATAATGTCGCTATCAGCGTATACCCCATAGGTAAAAAAGTTAGTGATTATGCACGTAAGTTGGGGTTCCCTTCTACCATCGACTGTAACTTTATCTGTGACAAGCCATCGTACGAGCAAGCATGCACGATTGTACAACCTTTGGTAGATCAATACTTGAACAATGAGATAGATGAATTGGTTATTTTGTACAATCATCACAAGAACGCCGCTGTTCAGGTTCCAACTCACGAAGTGTTACTACCATTGAGTACAGAGGTATCGACCTCGCCTACTCTGACAGCAACCGAAAGCCTTACTCAAAACTTGCTGTACATAACAGAGCCCGATATTCCTACCGTTATCAACCATTTGGTTCCTAATGTCGTTAGAATGCGATTTTATGCTGCCATATTGGATTCTACTACAGCAGAACATGGAGCAAGAACCACTGCCATGCAAGTGGCATCGGATAATGCAACCAAAATGATTGAAACCATCACCCAACAATACAATCGTGCTCGCCAAGAAGTCATTACCAACGAGTTGTTGGACATTGTAGGCGGTTCTGAAGCCTTACGTAATTAACAATTCGAACGTAAAAGTTGCACAAAAATTTAAATACTGTGCAACTTTTTGTTTTTTTATCAATAATTATACGTACCTTTGAGGGTTTTTAAAATACATTAACATGAAAATAACTCGACTCTTTGATTTATTACCTCATTACAAAGAAGTAAAACCAGATCAACAAGTTGCTTTAGCATGCAAAAGAGATGGTAAGTGGATTAACTACAGTATTGACGATTACATTGAACAAGTCAATTATGTTAGTGCTGGTTTACTATCATTAGGAGTAAAAAAAGAGGATAAAATTGCCATTATCAGTTCGAATCGCCCAGAATACAACATTTTGGACATGGGTATTATGCAAATTGGCGCTATTCCGGTGCCCATCTACCCTACCATTAGCGAATCTGACTATCAATACATTCTTAATCATGCGGAAATAACATATGTTTTTGCAGAAGGCGAAGAACTGCTTCGCAAGATTGAGCATATTTTGCCAGAAGTTCCCTCTTTAAAAGGTATTTATACTTTTATTGACCGTGGTCGTCATAACTACCTTAGCCAATTGTTGGAAGCAGGCAAAGCTAATTTAGATCTTGCAAAAATTGAAGCCATCAAGGCTACTATCAAAGAGGACGATTTGGCATGTATCATTTACACTTCGGGTACAACTGGTGTCCCCAAAGGGGTTATGCTTATGCATAGCAACTTTGTGAATCAAATCATGAGTGTACAACACATCTTGAATCCACGCGATACCAAAGCACTTAGTTTCTTGCCCATGTGCCATGCATACGAAAAAATGTTGCTATACGTTTACCAATATGTTGGCTTGTCTATTTATTATGCAGAGAATTTGGGTACCATTGGCGAAAACATCAAAGAAGTAAACCCCAACATTATGTGCTGTGTGCCTCGTTTGTTGGAAAAAATCTACAGCAAACTATACTCGGCAGGCAAAAAACTACCAGCTGGCAAACGTCAATTGTACTATTGGGCATTCGATTTAACCATGAAATACAACCTCGAAGGCAATAGCGCATGGTACAAATCGCAATACAAAATTGCAGACAAATTGATTTACAGCCAACTTCGCAAAGCTATTGGCGGTGATTGGGACGTAATTGTTTCGGGCAGTGCAGCTATTCAACCTCAATTGGTATCGTTCTTTACTGCTATTGGCATGCCTATCTTTGAAGGATACGGACTAACTGAAACATCGCCCGTTATTGCAGTAAGCAACCGCGAACCTCACGGATGCTGTGCAGGAACTGTTGGTTTCCCTATTGCTGGTGTCGAAGTTAAAATTGTAGAAAATAACGAAATTGTTTGTCGTGGACACAACGTTATGAAAGGCTACTACAAAGCACCTGATTTAACTGCAGAAGCTATCGACAAAGAAGGTTGGTTCCATACTGGCGATACGGGTGTCATCACCGAATACGGACAATTAAAGATAACGGGTCGTTTAAAAAGTATCTTCAAAACATCTATGGGTAAATACGTAAACCCATTCTTGTTAGAAGAAAAAATGGTACAATCTAACTTTATCGATTCTATCATGGTGGTGGGCGAGAACCAAAAATTCTGTGCTGCCCTCATTGCTCCCGACTTTACTTTCTTGAAAAACTGGGCTAAATTGCACGATATTGAATATACCACCAACCAAGAAATGGTTAAACATCCACGTGTACGTAGCCGTATTGGCGAAGAAATCAAAAAATACAACGCTCATTTTGGCGATACCGAAAAAATCAAGAAATTTGAATTGGTACCCGACGAATGGACCGTTAAGAATGGTTTGCTAACGCCTACCCTAAAAATTAAACGTAAACAAGTAGCCGAACGCTACCAAGCAGAAATTGACAGCTTGTTTGCATAATTGGCATTACTGCTATACAGAAAAGAGGTGACTAGTTTTAGTCACCTCTTTTTTATGCGCTTTATTTTATTTCTAAACACTTAGAACATTTGTATATATTACCAATATTTAGTAATATTGTGGCAAAATATAATACATCATGAAAACAACATCTGTAGCTTTAGGAGCGTACTTTGACCAATTTATCAAAGATAAAATAACAGAAGGCAGATACAACAATGCAAGCGAAGTTATTAGAGCTGGACTGCGCCTATTAGAAGAAAATGAGGCAAAGCTGTATCAATTAAGGAATGCTATTCAAGAAGGAATAGAAAGCGGGATTGCCTGCGACTATGACCCCAATGAACATCTTTATTCTTTAAAACAAACCATCTTAAAATGAATCCATACAATCTTACGAAGCAAGCAGTAAGCGACCTTGAAAATATTTTGGCACATAGTACCTTGATTGTAAGAATACTGCATGCATCTATGGATTTTAAAAGGTATTTCTAATGGTAATGTGTTAGTAGCCTATTGCGGTCCTTCCCACTTCGTGGGCCCCTTCCCTTTTCGGGAGCCAATGCCGCCAAGGCAACTAACACATTACTGCATAATTCTTGTTAAACTCCAATCAAGGTTATTCTAAAGAAGTTAAATCTTGCAACGCATTGTTAGTCTCGACCAAGGATTTGGTTTTGTGGATGCAAAGGAGTTGCTCTTTTTCTAATTTTAAATTAGTTGGAAATTGTTCCAAAGAATACAAACTACATACTTTTTCCAACAAAGTATTATTGCATACACTTACCTGAATAATAGCCACAACGCCTTGTTTGCATTTTGCTATTGTTTTGTCTGAGCAAACGGAAAAGCGGTAGCGTTTATTAGATTTTCCAATTAGGGTTACTTTTGCATTTAACATAGTATGGAGGGGTTAATTATTAGACAATTGACTTTCTATTTCTTTAAAATAATTTGCTCTGATTAGTTTATCGGATAATTCAAAAGCGTCTTCTGGCGAAATAGGTCTGTTACGTCTAGCTACTGAGTCTAATAAATTCACCCCAAAACCTTTCCAATAATAATCTTCTGCACCAATAAGATGCAAGATTGTTGGATAAATATCCATTTGATAAGCTTCCTCATCAACTATTGTTTTCTCTTTTATATTTGGAGAATAAATGATAAGCGGACAATAGGCTTCTTCAATTTTGTAATCTAAATTATTTGTTTTACAATAATCTGAAAACTCTTTACGAATTTCAGAAGGGAATATGGTATGGTCACCTGTGATAACAATGGTGGATTTTTGGAGAATAGAATCGCTTTCAATAAAACTTAGAAAGTTTCCTAAGTTTTCATCCATAAAATTGATGGATTTTAGATAGTTTTGCATCAACTCCGGCATATCAGAAGGAACATTTACATCCTGATTTGGACAAGAATTAAAAGGAGAATGTGAAGACATGGTTATTGCCAATGTATATTCATTATATGGGTATATCTCTATTAATTTATTAAAAATATCTGCATCATTTATAGACGTTTCATAATTACTAGTAATTCCATATGAATCTGACATATATTTTTGATTCCATACGCTCAAACTTCCAGGCACAATTGCAGCTGTTCTCTTATAATTCTTTGAAATAGATGGAAAGTTATTCATAGGATACCTATAGCATACAGCACC
>JAFVZF010000080.1 GCA_017508305.1 Paludibacteraceae bacterium
AAGCAATGAGCTGTCATACGGCTTAAATTCTACCATTACTCTTATTAAAGGAGCCAATGAGTTCAACACGCAAGATTATATCATTGACCCCTCGAAAGTGGATTCTGTAACATGCGATAGCGAAGGCATCAAAGTAGAGCTATCAGAAGATAAAAGCAAGGTTCACATACAACTTTACTTTAT
The DNA here is from genome assembly GCA_017508305.1 of Paludibacteraceae bacterium. Lineage (GTDB taxonomy): Bacteria > Bacteroidota > Bacteroidia > Bacteroidales > Paludibacteraceae > Enterocola. The sequence goes on from JAFVZF010000080.1 coordinate 184, forward strand.
GAAACCGCTTGCCAACTTGAATTTATGGGTAGGGGGTGTTCCTTACAGCATTTTGCTTAAACGTTCTGACAAAATTGACTATACCTTCCAATACAACCCCAATGGCAAACGTTGGAACAGGGTACAAATTGCCGGACAAATGAACGATTGGGTGCCTAATTTCCACCCTGATTTAACGCTAAATGAAGAAGGAATCTACGAAGTTACTATCAACGTAAGCCCTGGCACCTATTTGTACCAATTAGTACGTGATGGAGACTGGAACCACGATGAGACCAACCCAGAAAAAGTAGACAATAATTCTGGTAAATTCAACTCGGTATTACACATTGCCGGCACACAAGACAGAGCTCCTATTTTGCTGACAGAATCGTTCAGTAAAAACAGTGTAACCTTGTCTGCTATCAACGATCCTGACCAACTTTATGTTTATTGGGAAAACTATTTGCTACCCGGCAATTTCTACCGTATTGCAGATAATCAAATTATCATTACGATACCTCAAGAAGCCAACTACTTAGACCGCTCGTACATGCGTGTATTTAGCGCCAACAAGTTTGGCATTTCCAATGACATCTTGGTACCATTGGAAAAAGGAAGCGTCATAGCTGACATCAAGCAAGTAAATCGTTTTGACAAACATGCTGAAATTCTATATTCACTAATGGTGGATAGATTTGTAGACGGTGATTCTACCAACAACCACCCCATGAATCGTCCTGATGTACTACCGCAAGCAGATTATCAAGGAGGCGATTTGGCTGGTATTACGCAAAAAATCAAGGATGGCTACTTTAACCAAATGGGCTTTACTACTATTTGGATGACTCCCGTTATCCAAAACCCCTTAGAGCCTTATGGCGAGCAACCTAACCCACGTACCAAATTTGCAGGTTACCATGGTTATTGGCCAATTTCATCGACCAAAGTTGATTTTCGTTTTGGTACGGACAAAGAACTTCAAGATTTAGTAAAAACAGCACACGAGCATGGATTAAATGTTATTTTGGACTACGTAGCCAACCACGTGCACGAAGAACATCCCATGTTCAAAAACGACCCTACCATTTGTACTCCCTTGATATTACCCGATGGTAGCAAAAATATTGCACAATGGAATGAACATCGTCTTACTACTTGGTTTGACGAATTTATTCCTACTTTGGATTATAGTCGTACAGAAATTGTGGAAACCATGACAGACTCTGCCTTGTATTGGATAGAGCACTTTGGTTTAGACGGCTTTAGACACGATGCTTGCAAACACGTACCTGAGACTTTCTGGCGTACCCTTACTAAAAAAATAAAAGAACGTGTAGAAATTCCATCGGGCAAACCTTTCTATCAAGTAGGAGAGTCGTACGGTAGTCCTCAACTTATCAGTAGCTATGTAAACTCTGGTATGCTTACCGGTCAATTTGACTTCAATGTATCGGACGATGCATCCTCTGTTTTTGCCCTAAATTCTGAAGATTTTCATCGTATCAGCAATACATTAAATACAAGTTTGCGCGTATATGGTTGCCACAATCTAATGGGTTATATTAGCGGCAACCACGATCGTGGTCGCTTTATCTCTTACGCATCTGGTTCGCTTAAATATGGCGAAGATGCCAAATTAGCTGGTTGGACACGTGAGATTGGGGTAGATGACAGCACTGGATACGACAAATTAATTCAGCTAAATGCCTTTAACATGACCATACCCGGTATACCTGTTGTATATTACGGCGACGAATTTGGCATGCCCGGAGGAAATGACCCCGATTGTCGTAGAATGATGCGTTTTGACGACCAATTGGTAAAACGTGAGCAAGAAACACGCGATGCCGTTGCTAAATTAGGTCAACTACGCAAAAGTCAACTACCTCTTATTTATGGTGACTTTATCGAATTGACACTTGACAAAAATATTTGGGCATACGCACGTAACTATTTTGGAAAGACAGTCATTGTGGTATTTAACAGAAACACCATTCCATTTGACATTACAATTCAGCTACCTGCTATGTTTGAAGGCAAGAAATATCAAGCCACCTTTGGCAGTGAATTTACTTTAGAAAACGACATCCTAAAAACCCTTATCAAAGCAAATGGGGTTGAAATTCTTGTAGAACAATAATTCTATTTCACTCTATACAATAAAAAGGATGCTGACTTCACATAGTCAGCATCCTTTTTATATGGCTGTTTGTACTAATTTACCGAACAATCAATATTTTAGTTGCCACACTGCGATGGGCATTGCTATTTGCATTAGAAACAAGCACAAAATATACACCCCCACTTACCATTTGTCCTGACTTATTTCGTCCATCCCACGCTATAGAGCCTCCGTTTGAGGTGCCTTCAAAGACCACATTGGCAGAGGCATCTGTTATCCAGACATGCGAATTCTCTTCCAATCCTACCACGGATATCAGCCCTCCATACTCAGGGCGAACCGGATTAGGAAACGCATGAATGGTATTGGCATCTGCCACTTTTTCTGCCTTTGTCGCATCACTTCTATAAGAAAAAAGCCCATCGGGAGTTGCAAAAAACACCTCGCCTGTTGCTTCATCTATCGCTATATCAGAAACTTCATTAGAGGACAATGGACTATTTTCTGACGTAAAATGATAAATGGTTTCTTGACCATCAGCAGCTACCAAATATACGCCCACATTAGCTGTTCCCAACCATTTTCTATTACCGGGATCTACCTCAATCGAAAGAATAGAGACACCATCCAACAAATAATCAGCTAAGCCAGACCCATCTTCGCGAGGAATCTTTATGCGCGTACAACGATACGTACTTTCAAAAATCTTGTTTAGGTTGGCGAAAACAATGGGGCCTATATCAGTAGCCAACCACACTTGATCATCTGTTCCTTCATCAATATCGTAGAAAAAAGAAGGTGATAACTTGTTACCATCTCTATCAATTAGACCACCGGGAGAGAACAAACGATATTTATCATCTGACATATCCTCAATAGTTCCACTTTCTGTAAAGACAAAAACACCGGGTTGGTACCTCACACCAACTAACCATTTGTACTTATCGGTTATTAGTAAACGACGCATATTCTCTAATGGCTTTAAAGGAGAGTAATTCAACGCACTCCACCTACCATTCGACTGTAGAACTTTTACACCATTCCCCGCATTTAACACCCAAAGATTACCCTTATCATCCAATCGAGCACCATCTACACGAACGTAATGGGGCTGTCCTATCCAACTTGACTG
>JAFVZF010000081.1 GCA_017508305.1 Paludibacteraceae bacterium
ACCCATTTGTCGGATGCTCGATGCCAACTTATTAGCGATGGTCGATCCGCCCCCTTGCAATCGGTAGGCACTTTGTATAAATGAGTTGTTGATTTGCGCAAAGGTATACAAGGGTAGGTTGGGGGTGAGCTCCATTTTGAGGGAACATCCTGCCACTACATCTCGCAATAGAGGATCGGATATGGTTTCGTCTATAAAGGTTTTGGCAGACCGAGCAAAAAGCGATGTGCTGTAAAAGTCGGTGGCATCGCGTGGTTGCAGGCTCTCAAAAATATGGTCGCCTACTTTTTTTAGTAAATCGATGTACTGTTTGAGGTTGTCTTTTTGGTGGGGGAACTGTTCGCACAAGGTATCATAAAACGCATCGTGCCCTTGTGCAAAAAAGAAGGATTGACCATTGATGTTTACCTCGTCAAAATGCGGATCCATTTTTTTGCCAGTCCAACCCCATTAAATCATAATACGAAAACAATTGGTGCAAAGGCTGTCCTTCGTCCAAACCGCCTACATAATGAAATCCGGTATCAAATGTATGTCCTTTCCTGATAAACGATTGGATACATCCACCTAATACACTGGCACGTTCCAATACGCAAACGTGCATGCCTTTTTTGGCAAGCGTGTAGGCGCATTGTAAGCCGCCCAATCCACTTCCTATAATGACTACGTCGGATTTCATGCAGTAGGTTTTTCGGGTTTAAAGGTGGTGTTTCGTTTGGCAATAATGTGTCGGAAAAACTGGAATCGATACATTAGATGAAACACAAAGGGCTCTAATGTGTATGCCAATAACATGGTGGCAGTCATACCTATTAGCGTAATCAGGCCAATGGATGCCATGGCAGGGTGGGTGGCAAAAATAAGCGATGAGATGCTGACAATGAGCACAATGGCTGATAAGAAAATAGCAGTTTTGTGCTGCATGAGCAATCGTCCTTTTTCGCGCGTTTCGCCCAATAGTCCATCCAATATAAAGATGCTATAGTCTACGCCACAACCAAAAATAAACGACGATACGATGATATTTATTAGGTTAAATTGCAAGCCAAAAATGCCCATAATGCCCTGAATGATGTACCAGCTAAGCGACATGGGCATAAAGGCGATGAGTGCTAATACGATGCTCTTAAACGATAGCAGTAAGATGATCAATACAAAAATGGATGAAATGCCTAAAATGACATTAAAATCGTTGTTAAGAATACGCACCATATCTTGCGTGTAGTAAAATGGATCGATTACTACACTGCCATCGCTTTTTAGTATTTGGCTGTAGGTTTGATAGTAATTTTGTGGTTGGCAAAGTACCGGGGTAAACAGCAAGTATTGACCGCCTGTTTGTTCCATGTAGTTGCATAATAGTTCGTTGGGCAGAACGCTGTCTGTCAGTAGATTGGCAGGTTGTGGAGTTTGTGTAATCAGTTCAAAGAACGGTGCAAACACTTCTTCGGTAAACCCATAGGGTTGCGCTTGGTCAATAATGGTTTTTTGAACCGATTTTACTTTGTTTTCACTCCAATAGGCTTGCCAATGCTTTATGCGTTCTTGTTGCTGTTGCAAGGTAGGATTGAGCACCGAGGTGTTGCTGTACGATGCAATGAGCCCTTGCTGTTGCATGCTGTCTAAATGCTGCATAAATTGAGCATGATAGACGATGGCAGTATCTATATCGGCAGCCATCACTGCAAAATAGGTCGATTTGTTGCCTTGGGTGGTTTTTTCTGCCAAAATCTGTCCCGATTTTACCACACGTGGATTATTGTATCCAATGTTTTTTAGGTCGGTATCGAACGTGACCCATTGCGAGGTGTAGCAGCATATTGTGGTTATTATCAATAAGGTAACAACCAACCAACGTTGCTTTTCAAATGGGAACGTATTGATTTTTTCTAAAATACGAAATGCTTTTTCGGAGTGTGTATTGGTTTCGGGTTTGAAAAATTGAGGCAAGAAAAGCAAGCAAAACAAGGTTGTCCCTAAGAGTGCAAACGAGGCAAAAAGACCAAAATCGTTGAGCAGTGCCGAATCGGTAAAGGTAAGCCCCATAAAGGC
>JAFVZF010000082.1 GCA_017508305.1 Paludibacteraceae bacterium
AAAGGAGAGTTGAGAAAGGAGAAAGGAGATTTTTTGTGCGAGGTGAGTGCAGAAGCCAAACTTGTTTGGATTATGCCGAAGCGAAGCCAAAAAACACGAAATGCGAAGCATTGAGTAAAGTTGCGAGTAAGCGAGAGCAGAAGCAAAGCTTGCTTTGATTATGCCGAGTCACAAAAAATTTCACGAGGACGAAGTCCGAATAATTTTTGTGCGAGGTGAGTGCAGAAGCCAAACTTGTTTGGATTATGCCGAGCGGAAGCAACTTCATGAGGACGCAGTCCGAATAAAGTCGAAAGTTGCAAGCAAGCGAGAGCAGAAGCAAAGCGTGCTTGGGTTATACCGAGCCGCAACTACAATCTATTGATCATTTCGTCGGCATCGATGCAAGAGAGTAAGGATACTGCACACAACTTTTTGCCAAGGTCTTTGACCGATGCGCCAATGTGATACACTTTATCGTCTATGATTAAAAACCTATCGTGTGCCTTGGTATAAATAGTTACTGCTACAGACGGATATTGAGCGTTGTGCTTTTGCAAATCCAATTTAAAGGAACTACTCATTTGCATGGTGTAGACGGTAGCAGTAACATGCTTTTTACGCTTTAAAAGCAAGGTTAAAACAGACTCATCCACATAATTATCAATCAACACAATGCGTTTTTCTGCCGACTCTACTAACCTACTCATCAATACATGAGCATCAAACAATTGACCGTCAAAGAAAACATCTTGTTTGGGTAATTCGTATTTGGAGATTGAATTAAATATTTCCACAAATTTACCTTCTGCTCTATTCTTCCACGCTATCAAATTTAATTGATTGGATTCTATTACCTCTATGCGATTATATAAATGACTATGACTAAACAAGGTATTACGCATAGCGGTAAAAGCTCGCATAATTTGAATATTCACATTGATAGCTATCTCTGATTTTAAAACAGAACTTAACATAGCTATACCACTCTCTGTAAATGCAAAAGACAAATGCCTACTACCTCCATGTTCGGACATAACAGGCTTATTATCTGTATTTTCTAAACTTGATATCACAATTTGTGATGTCAAGTTTCTAATTTCAACCTTGGTTAATTGAAACATAAAATCATCGGGAAAGCGTTTAATATTGCGTTTCACGGCTTGATTTAAAACCCTTGTTTCAACACCATAAAGGCGTGCCAAATCACGGTCAAGCATCACTTGCTTGCCTCTAATGGTTAAAATAAGGTTCTCGATTTCCTCTAAAGGATTCTGCGTAGTAGTAATTTTGTTTTTGTTCATAAGATTATAAAATTAAGATGAAAAATATGTCGCTTGCCGCAAGTCGATAGTCGCCTGTCATTAGAAGCGAATGCTACAATTTACCTATCATTTCATCAGCATCGATGCAAGATAGCAACGAAACCGCACACAACTTTTTACCAAGGTCTTTGACCGATGCGCCTACGTGGTAAACTTTATCGTCAACAATTAAAAATCGATCGTGTGCTTTAGTATAAATATTTACCGACACAGGCGGATATTGAGCGTTGTGCTTTTGCAAATCCAATTTAAATGTACCGCTCATTTGCATGGTGTAAATAGCCGCCTCTACCTTATCTTTACGCTTCAAAAGTAAGGTCAAAACAGATTCATCCACGTAATTATCGATTAAAACAATGCGTTTTTCTGCCGACTCTACTAACCTACTCATCAATACATGAGCATCAAACAATTGACCGTCAAAGAAGAGTTTTTCTTTTGGAGGCAACGAGGTACGCACAAAGAAATCAACTTGTTGATTCAGGCTCTCTATTTTATGGTCATAATCTGCAAAGCGCCTATCTACTTTATCTTCTAATTGATTAATGCGCTGATTTACAGCATAACCACGAAGCAAATATTCTTTAAGAGCTCTATTAGCCCACTGACGGAATAAAACACCTTGCCTACTTTTAACACGATAACCTACTGAAGTTATTACTTCTAAATTATAATATTCTACATTATATTTTTTACCATCGGTGGCAGTTGTCGCAAAATTTGCGACAACTGAACAATTCAATAATTCTTCGCGTAACGCATTGTTTATATGCTTACCAATGGTTTTTATATCTCTACCAAATAAAAGCGATAACTGCTGACGATTCAGCCACACTGTATCATTATCAAACAAGACCTCTATTTTAATATCAGCATCGTCTAAAGAATATAACTCTACAGAAGAATTACTAATGGTTGAACTGAGAATAATTTGATGCTGATTAGCATTTTGAATGCTTTGCAACGCATCGTTGCTTTGAGAAAGGTTTTTGTTCATAAGATTATAAAATTAAGATGAATAGGTTGGCGATTTTTAGCAGCAACACCAACGTGACAAAGGTAAGGATTTTAGTAAAGAAAACAAAGCCGCAACCATAGATTATGATTGCGGCATAATAGCACTAACGCATTTGCAACAAGTTAATCCTGAACTAAACGAACAGAGTGTCCAATGCGGCGATCAAGGCGGCTCATGCCCGCTTCGACTGGGGCGAAGTAAAAGTCGTACACGTAGCCCGAATAGAACTCAGTGGCAGACCAATAGTAACCGACGTAGTGCACGGTGTCGAAATCGGAACCGTCGCGGGCACCCGCAGCAGGAAAAAATACGGCACCAGAAGCCTCTAATTTAGACCAATCAGAAGCACTAAATGTTTGTTCTGCATAATCATAATATTCTTCTCCTTCATCTTCATAGATACCAGATTTGAATGTCACACCACTTGGACAAATCCAACTATCAGGCAAAAGAATCAAACCATTAACCCCATTAACCTGTGCTACACCGAATAATTTATCGTAGTTTGGACGTTCATAGCAAAGATAATACCATTCGTCATAAGTTAATGTACGCCATGTATTAGGGGCATCATTGCCAATTTTATTTACCCCCCAATCTACAAAGGTTGGGTAATCTTCATTATTTGTGCTATTATTAGCTGGATTATTACCAGTACCCCAACCAAACGAATCGATCCAACCATTATAAGAAGGGCTAATTTTTGCATTATCTGCACCTACATAATCTAACTGAGACGGAGCAAAACGCCACTCATCATTTACAGGATGGTACTGCAAATTGCCGGGAGAGAAAGTTACCGTTTTAGTTGCAGAAACTGAAAATGGCTTGGCTACAAATCCTTGTGGAGTATTATTAGGATTAGATGGCTCTTCTGAATCTGAAGGGTTCGATGGATTTGAAGGATTGCTGGGTTCCTCTGGAGTTGATGGGTCTGATGGCTTGTTTGGTTCTTGAGGGGATACAAGAGTTGTAACTAAACGCACAGATTGACCGTAGAAGCGATTGCTGAAGAGCACGCGCGCTCCGTAGGAGTAGGAGTAAAGGTTGTGTGCGCGGCGCGAATTGCTCTCAGTGGCAGACCAATAGTAGCCGTCACTCTGCACGTAGTAGACATCGGAACCTTTGCGACTGCCCGCAGCAGGAAAAAATACGGCACCAGATGCCTCTAATTTAGTCCATTCCGAAGAACTGAATGTTTGGTATTCTGCATAATATTCTGTTCCGTGATTATTGTGGAAGCCATACTTGAATGTAACACCACTTGGGCAAGTCCAACCATCTGGCAAAAGAATCAAACCATTAACCCCATTAACCTGTGCTACACCCTTTAAATTAGATGCATTAGAACGTCCATTTATTATATATTCCCATTCTTCGTAAGTCAATGTACGCCAAGTATTAGGAGCATCATTACCTATTTGATTTACACCCCAATCAACAAAGGTTTGGTAATCGTTATAATCAGTACTTGCATTAGTAGGATTATTACCTGTACCCCAACAAAACAAATCGATCCAACCATTATAGGTTTTACTAATATTTGCATTAGCCTCACCTATATAATCTAATTGACTTGGAGCAAAACGCCACTCATCATTTACAGGATGATACTGCAAATTGCCGGGAGAGAAAGTTACCGTTTTAGTTGCAGAAACTGAAAATGGTTTTGCAACGAAAGAACCTGTGGTTGGACTTGAAGGTTTTTCTGGCACATTAGAATCGCCAGAAGGACCTTCGGGCTGACCATTATCGCATGCAGCAAACACCACTGCAAACAAAATGGCAAATAAGTAAAGGAGTTTTTTCATAAGTAAATATTTAATGTAAATTATATAAATTCTAAGGTAACACGGGCCGCACACTCCGACCGTAGTAGCGGTAGCGGTAGTTGCCCCAATCTACGCCGCTCACACCGAAGTACAAGTAGTAGGCGTAGCTAGAATTGAAGACAGAACTACTCCAGTAGAAACCGTAAGGACCCGCATCGTACAAGTCAGAATTGTCGCGATAACCCGCAGCCGGCAAGAAAATACTATTACCATTGGTTCTGCTATTTACTGTATAACCCTGTACACCGTTTTGGGTAGTCCAAGTCCATGTACATTGTGTACGTAGCTCATCCTGTTCTGCCCTAGTGGGCATACGCCATGTACCACCCCAATTGGCATTTGCAGCATCGGCAGACATAGGCAAGGTTGAAGGATTATTAGAATAGCTATAATTACTTGAACTGTAGCTCGATTTAGGTAAAATCTCACCCCAAGCAAAATAATCGCCATACGCTTCGGGAGCATTAGCCCCCACATTACAGGTCGCCCATTTAACAGAAAGACCTAAATCTACGTATTCGTGACCGTTAGAAGAATTGCCAGATGGATTATCTGGGGTATCAGGATTCTCGGGCATATCGGGAGTATCAGGGTCTTCTATAGATTCCAAGGTGGTAAACTCTTTTACCGCGCCATACTCATATTGTATACCATTTAATAACAAATAAGCACAATAAAAGTACTTGGTATTAGCAGTTAAACCTGCAACATCCAGTTTAAAATCTTTGCCTTGCAATACACTGCCTTTTATCATTTGGGCAGAACGATTGTTGACTTCTGCTAACAACGTATCGTACATAATACCAAACTCTACGCTATTGTAGGTAGCAATATCCACATTTACCGCACCTTTAAGCGTAGCAGATGTTTGGGTAATGTTTTCGGATGCACCTGTTAATATTTTATCAGAAGTAGGTGGCTCTGTCTCTTCGCATGCAGCAAACAACACTGCAAACATGCAACAAAATAAGTAAAATAATTTTTTCATAATTACATATATGTATTTGATAATTAAATAATTACATCTAAATAAATAATTCGTTTTTATGCAGAATAATGCAGTAAAAAAGTATCTATATCTCTTACTAAGAGATATAGATATTCTTTGCCATATAAACCATTGAATAATAGTTACATATACAAAAATTAGGAAGAAATAAATGCAGGAAGAAAGCGATTTTTCGCAAGGAAGAAATGGCATGCGCGAGAGAGCGGAAGTATGTTTTTTTATCGACAAAAGCGTTAAACAAAAACTGCTGTTTGAGCCAAAGGCGAGTTCTGTTTTTGTCGCTTTTGGATAAAAAAACACCGCTCGAAGCGCTTAGCCTTGACTTTTTCTTTGTTTACTTTCTTTTGTGTCAAGACAAAAGAAAAGTAAAATTTAATAGAATAGAAGATACCTATTCATCAAAAAAATAACATATATTTGCAAAACACTCTCTTAGTAAGAGATATAGAAAATAAAAAACGGAACGAATTATATTCGTTCCTTTTTTATATCGATTAGTCGATGCGTCCAGCCAATCAACGATATTTTACGGTCTATACCCCGAAAGTTGAAGAATTTTTTGAGCGTCGGTTTCGTGCATCAACTCTTGAAGCGTTAGCTTCTCATTGCGCTCCATATAGGCAGAAACTATGCGCCAACCAAGAAACACCCCTATCCTGCCGGGCGAATCCTCTTGCGAAAGACCATTGGTAAAGGGGGCAGGTTGGGTATAACGAGTAATGATGCGCCAATCGGTAGAATAAAGTTCACGCTTTTCTACAATCATTGCCCAAATGTTTGCCTCGTAACGCATGCACCAATCGTATTGATTGGGCGTATAAGCTAACAATTCGCTCATGTCTTCGTCTGGAAAGCAAACTTGCAACAAATACATCAGTTTACCGTGGTAAATCATCGACTCTAACAACCTGCCATTGGTATCGGGATACTCGGAAGTAAGCCAACCTAACATCATGTCAATGGGCAAATGACGAGGTGTCATAAAAGGAATCTCGTACTGATAGGCTATTTGGGGATACATCGGATATTTTTCGCCCAAATAATTATCAATGCTTGCCGATACCCTACCGGGTGTAGTTATTACGCTTTGGTTAAATCCGGATACATGAAACGAGACAAGTGGCAACTGATTTTCTGGGAAATAATGCTTATAATAAGCAAAGGCGATAGCCAAGGTTTGTGCCACATTATCGGCAGATACATAAACGCTATCCACTTGCTTGCGCAATACGGCAAAAGCAGAATCGGTTTTAAAATCTTCGATACGCGACGGAATAAGCTGCATAACCTGATGCACGTAGATGCTATAAAAATCAGCGTACTTTTGCACCAACTGGGCAGAATCCATAGCAAAAAAGTCACGATCAAAGCGCTGTATGGTCAACGTCTCCGCATTGCGTTCGATAGCACTATCGTGAAAACGCAACCTTTCTTTGCAACCCACCAACAAGGTAAGGCAAATCGCCCCTACAAACAGTTTTCTTATGACACTCATTAGCGAGCCAATTTTAGCATCCAAGCATCAGGATAGGTAGCACGTGCTTTTGCCAAATCCTGACGGATTTCCGCTTCGGTATCGGCAGAATACATAAACACACGGAACAAACCATTTTGGTTTACTGCCACTTGCGCAGCAAAACCTTGTTTTTGCAAGATAATGAGCAAGTTTTGAGCATTAACCTCGCTTTGGAAGCTACCCACTACCACATGGTATTGCTGTTGTACCGCCACACCACCTGTGGTATAAGTATCGGTAGTTTCGCGTATGGTTGCATTGGCAGCTACAGAATCAACAGGGGGCACTACCGTACTTTGTACCGCAACGGTATCCTTTGCTTCTTCCAACGAGGGTACATGCAAGGTGCTATCCACCTCTGTTTTGACCACCACAGATGCATCTTCACCTGCTTTTTGATACATCTCAGGATAATATTTTTGCGAACAAGCTACCAACGAAGTAGCCAAGACAATTGCCAATAAAATCTTTTTCATCATCATAGATTTAGTTTATACAAAAAAAATGCGAGTGGTTTTAAGCCACCCGCAAAGTTATAAAAAATTAGGTTTGTTTTAATGTTTTGGATTGCAATTTTACCTCCCACTCATTTGAGTTGGTTTAAAGGAAAGATTTTAAGGACGAATGCAACGTAAAAATCACCCTTTAAATAGGTATTAAAATTACCAAACTACTGGTTTTTTGGTTGGAATCACAAACGACAGCATTACTTCGTGCGTGCTTGATGTTAAGTCCCAAACAGGTCCTACGCTCAAATCGTAGCAGTAACCTATACGCAACCAATGCCATTCGAAACCTGCCATAAAGCTAACAGCCGAGTTGAGACGATAACCTACCCCTAACCAATATTTACCATCGTATATGGCAGTAAGGCTAAAGTCAATAAGATGCTCTTGACCGATTATCACCTTATCTGCATTTTCACCTTCGATTAACTTACCACTATTACATGCACCAATGTTGGTGTAAGCAGCAGCAGGAATCAAGTTGAACTTTTTGGGCAAATAGATATTACCACGCAAATAAGCATTGATATGAGTAGGTGCTGCTGTCGTTTTTACATCTTGGGTAATACCG
>JAFVZF010000083.1 GCA_017508305.1 Paludibacteraceae bacterium
ATGCGAATATAACAATTAAAATCCAAATATCCTACGGCAGATAACGTTTTTTAGCCTTTTAGATTTTTTCGATCTGGATAAACAAGGAAACTCCGTCAAAGTCTACTTCGGTTGCGTTACTTAACTGGTTGGTTAAGAATAGATTTGCTGCCAATACTTGCGATGCAATGTACGCTTTGTGCTCGGCGATGGCGGCATTGATATGATCAGGTGCCGATACCGATACGTTGATGCGGTCGGTAATTTCCAATCCGCTGCTTTTGCGTATGTTCTGAACGCGGTTAATCAATTCGCGCGCAATGCCCTCGTTGATAAGTGCATCGGTTAGGGTTATGTCCAATGCGATGGTTATGTTACCATCGTTGGCTACCGACCATCCCGGAATATCTTCCGAGAAGATGCTCACATCTTCGGTACTGATAGCGATTTCTTGGTTGTCTATAGTAATGCTATAGCAGCCCTCTTTTTCAAACTGGGCAATGGCTGCTTGCTCCATGTTCTGTAGGGCGGCTGCCACTTGTTTCATGTTTTTGCCGCATTTAGGTCCTAACTTTTTAAAGTCGGGTTTGATGCGTTTTACAAGAATACCGTTAGAGCCATCTACCAACTTAATGTCTTTTACGTTTACTTCGCTCATCACAATTTCTTTGATGCTGTCGATGTAGGCATCGGTAGTGGCATCAATGCTGGGTATCATGATGTGGCTAAGTGGTTGACGTACTTTTAAACCCTCTTTTTTGCGCAGTGCCAATACCAATGAGGTAATGCGTTGTGCAATGCTCATGCGTGCTTCTAATTCGGGTTGAATAAGCGCTTGATCGTATTGGGGGAATAATGTAAGGTGTACCGAACATTCGTTGCTGCGATTGGTAGCTTGGTTTAAATCGTTAAACAAGCGGTCGGCATAGAACGGTGCAATGGGAGCCATAAGGCGTGCAACGGTATCCAAACAGGTATACAGGGTTTGGTAGGCAGAAAGCTTGTCGGTGGTCATTTCGCCTGCCCAATAGCGTTTGCGGTTGAGTCGTACATACCAGTTACTTAAATTTTCCGATACAAAGTCGGCAATGGCACGTCCGGCACGGGTAGGCTCGTAAGCCGTTAAGCTTTCGTCTACCTCTTTGATCAAGCTGTTTAATAGCGAGATGATCCATTGGTCTATCTCGGGACGTTCGTTAACGGGAACTTCGGCTTGGCTGTAATCAAAACCATCTACGTTGGCATAAAGGGCAAAGAACGAGTAGGTGTTGTATAGTGTGCCAAAAAATTTGCGCGATACTTCTTCTACTCCCTCGCGGTCAAATTTTAGGTTGTCCCAAGGGGCCGAGTTGGTCATCATGTACCAACGCACAGGGTCGGCACCGTATTTTTCGATGGCTTCGAATGGATCGACCGAGTTGCCCAAACGTTTGGACATCTTGTTGCCGTTCTTATCCAATACCAAACCATTGGAGATAACGTTTTTAAAGGCTACCGATCCTTTTACCATGGTCGAAATGGCATGCAGGGTAAAGAACCAGCCACGAGTTTGGTCTACACCTTCGTTGATAAAGTCGGCAGGGAAGAAGGTGCCGCCGTCTATCATTTCTTTGTTTTCAAACGGATAATGTAGTTGGGCATAAGGCATGGCACCCGAGTCAAACCATACATCGATCAGGTCGGTTTCGCGGTACATGGGTTTGCCCTCTTTTGATACCAAAATGATGTTGTCGACGTAAGGACGGTGTAAATCGATATTTTTTACGCTGTAATTTTCTGCCGAATAATCGCCCACTATAAAGTTTTTAAAGGGATTTTCGGTCATGATGCCGGCAGCGATGGATTTTTCTATTTCTTCCATCAATTCGGCGATAGAGCCGATGCAAATTTCTTCTTTGCCATCTTCGGTGCGCCAAATGGGCAGTGGAGTGCCCCAATAGCGGCTACGTGATAGGTTCCAGTCTTGTAGGTTTTCCAACCATTTGCCAAAACGACCGGTGCCGGTAGATTGTGGCTTCCAGTTGATGGTTTTGTTAAGTTCTACCATTTGTTCGCGGCATGCAGTAGAACGGATAAACCAACTGTCCAAGGGGTAGTACAACACGGGCTTGTCTGTACGCCAGCAGTGTGGATAGTTGTGTGTGTGTTTTTCTATTTTAAATGCCAAACCTTGCTGTTTTAGCATCATGCAAAGGGCAATATCCAAGGTTTCGTCTTTGTCGGTAAGAGCAGGATCGTAGGCATTTTTTACAAATTTGCCTGCGTATGGAGCATATGCCTCTACATTTACGTACTTAGCCACGTAATCGGCATCTAAATCTTCTAATAAATAGTATTTGCCTTGTAAATCGACAGTGGGACGTAGGTTGCCGTTTTTGTCCATTACTTGCATGGGAGGAATACCGGCTGCTTTGGCCACACGGGCGTCGTCTGCACCGAAAGTAGGCGCAATGTGTACGATGCCGGTACCATCTTCGGTGGTAACGTAATCGCCCAAAATAACGCGAAAAGCACCCTCGCCCATAGGCGTAAAGAAAGGAATCAAAGGTTCGTATTCCATGCCTTCTAAAGTGCTACCTTTAAAGGTTTCGGTTGGTTTTTCTTGTCCCTTAAAGTAGCTATCAAACAAATCGGCCGCCAAAATTACTTCGATGTCTTGACCGGTATAGGGGTTTTGCGTAGCATAACGAACGTAATCGATATTGGGACCAACGCACAAGGCAGTGTTAGAGGTTAACGTCCAAGGTGTGGTTGTCCACGCCAAAAGGTACAAGTTATCTTGTCCCTTGACTTTAAACTGGGCAGTTACGGTGGTGTCTTTTACGTCACGGTAACAGCCGGGTTGGTTAAGCTCGTGCGAACTTAAACCACTTCCTGCAGCAGGGGAGTAGGGTTGTATGGTGTAGCCTTTGTATAGCAATCCTTTTTTGTAAAGCTGTTGTAGCAACCACCAAAGGCTTTCGATGTAGCTGTTTTCGTAAGTAATGTAGGGATTCTCCATGTCAATCCAATACCCCATTTTTTGGGTAAGACCTTCCCATTCTTTGGTGTATTTCATTACCTCCTTGCGGCAGGTGGCGTTGTATTCTTCTACCGAAATGGTTTTGCCAATGTCTTCTTTGGTAATGCCCAAGGCTTTTTCTACGCCCAATTCTACGGGTAAACCATGGGTATCCCAACCGGCTTTACGGTTTACTTTAAAGCCTTTCATGGTTTTATAACGCAAAAATAAGTCCTTAATAGAACGTGCCATTACGTGGTGAATGCCCGGCATACCATTGGCAGAAGGTGGGCCTTCGTAAAATACAAAAGTAGGGCATCCCTCGCGGGTTTCTATACTTTGTTTAAAAACGTCGTTTTTCTCCCATTCGGCCTGTATTTCTTTGCAAGTAGCCGATAGGTTTAACTGACCATATTCGGTAAATTTTTTGTTCATAACGTTATAGATAAAAGCGTGCGCGAAATTACTAAAAATTACGCGCACATACAAATTTTATCAAATAATCAATCGTCAATAGTAGAAAGTAAATTCGGTCACTGAGCTTGTGGAGTTTCATGAGCAGCGAGAGCAGAAGCAATTCGGTCCCTGAGCTTGTCGAAGGTCCCGAATAAAATCGCCTCACCAAATCACCAAATCACCGAATAACCGATTAGTTGATTAGTCGATTAGTCATCTATCTCAATCTATCAGCGGCACGCACCATGGCCTCGTCTTTGCCAATGCCGCGGATGGCAAGGTAAGTAAGAATAATGTTGATAAAAGGAACGATAACCGGCATGTATAGGTGCGAAGTACCTTCGGGCATCCCTTTTGCCGCAATAAAAAAGCTGACAATCATGTAAATGGCCTGAAACAGTAGCAGTACACAGGTAAAACTGCATAAGCGCATTTGCAAGATACGTTTGCGGAATAGAAAAATGGCTACAAATGCAATAATAGGGATAAGGGTGGCGATTCCTCCATAAATAATGGACGAAGTGTAGCTTAATTCGCTACCGTTAAGGGTGGCGTAGGGGTAAAAACAGATAACCACCGATAAAATGGTTACAATCAATAAATAAATGCTTTGAATGCGTTGAATCATGGTATTAAAGATTTGATACAATACGAATAATAGCGGTAATGTTATGAAAAAAACCGTAAAGCAATCGCCTTACGGTTTTTTTGTTGTCTAGCTTTCTGATTATTCAGCAACAGCTTCTTGAATTTCTTCAGCAACTTCTTGAATTTCGGCTGCGATGGTATCAACTGCTTCTTGAATATCTTCTACAGCAGGAGCTTCTTCAATTACAGTAACTTCAGCAGGAGCTGCTTCTTCTGCAGTAGCTTCAGCGTTTTCTGCATTGTTGCAGCATGCTGCAAATGCTACGGCAACGATAGTTGCAACAAATAAGGCTAATTTTTTCATAACTTTCGATTTTGAGTTAACGTTCTTTTGTTATATCAATGCAAATATAGCATTATTTGCTTGCAATGCTATCGATTGTTTGTAAAAATATGTTAAATAGTAACGTTAAAGCGACAAATTGGTGTATAAATAGCGCTTAATACTCTTTTTAGGTGTTTTTTCAAATTCGTTGGGATAAAGGATTATTTTAGCTAAACCTTCGTAGGCGGCTACTTGCGCATTTAATTCTTTGCGGTTTTCTTCCATGGCTTCGCTTAGTTCTTGGTTGTTGATACCGGCTACATCGACGGCTTCGTAGTCGGGATATACCAAACCATATAGCTTGCCTTCTTTTTCGACAACCAAACTTTCCAGAACAAAAGGAAGATTGTTTAGTTTTGCTTCTATTTCTTCGGGGTAGATATTTTGACCATTGGCGCTAAGAATCATGGTTTTGCTACGACCCTTAA
>JAFVZF010000084.1 GCA_017508305.1 Paludibacteraceae bacterium
AGTACATTCCCAGACTATCCAGCAGACATTCGTGCCCCACAAGGTACATTAACAGGTGTGTCTGGATTTCAAGTACATATTGGTTCTTCAAAAGTATTAACACCCGGCGATAAATGCGATGTGTTAATCGCGATGAACCCAGCAGCCTTAAAAACACAGTATAAATTCTGCACATCGCGTTCTATCATCATCATTGATACCGATTCGTTTACAGAGGCCGATTTGAAAAAGGCATTGTTTACGACCGATAATCCATTTGAAGAATTAGGTATTAAAAACGAGGTAGTAGAAGCTCCTATTTCGAGCATGTGTAAAGAATCGTTGAAAGATTCGGGCTTGGATTTTAAAGCAGCTATGCGTTGTAAAAATATGTTTGCTTTGGGTTTGGTTTGTTGGTTGTTTAATCGTGACATTCCTGCTGCCGAAGCCATGTTGCGCGAAAAATTTGCTAAGAAACCTGCTATTGCAGAGGCTAATATCAAGGTATTGAACGATGGTTATAACTATGGTCATAACATCCACGCATCGGTAAGTACTACCTACACCATCGAAACCAAAGAAAAGAAAGCCGCTGGCTTGTACATGGATATTAATGGTAATAAGGCTACTTCTTACGGCTTTATTGCAGCTGCCGAAAAATCGGGCTTGCCATTGTATTTAGGTTCTTATCCTATTACTCCTGCAACCGATGTGTTGCACGAACTGTCTAAACACAAATCGTTGGGCGTAATGACCGTTCAATGCGAAGACGAAATTGCAGGTTGTGCATCGGCTGTTGGTGCTTCGTATGCAGGTGCTTTGGCCATTACTTCTACCTCAGGTCCCGGTGTTTGCTTAAAGAGCGAAGCTATGAACTTGGCGGTTATTGCCGAACTGCCTTTGGTAGTGCTTAATGTACAACGTGGTGGTCCATCTACAGGCTTGCCTACTAAATCAGAGCAAACTGACCTTTTGCAAGCCCTTTATGGACGTAATGGCGAAAGCCCGATGCCTGTAATTGCCGCTAAATCGCCCGGCGATTGTTTTGATGCTGCATACATGGCTTGTAAAATTGCTTTGGAGCACATGACTCCTGTCGTGTTATTGACCGATGCCTTTATTGCTAATGGTTCTGCCGCTTGGAAATTGCCTAATTTGGCAGAGTATCCTGCAATCAATCCTCCTTACGTAAAACCCGAAATGGCTGGCAATTGGACACCTTTCCAACGTAACGAAGAAACAGGCGTGCGTTATTGGGCTGTTCCCGGAACAGAAGGTTTTACACACCGCATTGGTGGTTTGGAAAAGAGCAACGAAACGGGTGCTATCTCTACCGAACCCGAAAATCACCACAAAATGACCTTGCTTCGTCAAGCCAAAGTGGATAAAATTCCTGTGCCCGACGTAGAAGTAGAAGGTGCAGAAGATGCTGATTTGTTGGTGGTTGGTTTTGGTGGTACTTACGGTCACCTTTGCTCGGCTGTTGAAGAAATGAACAAAGCTGGCAAGAAAGTGGCATTAGCACACTTTAGCTACATCAATCCATTGCCAAAAAATACCGCAGAAGTATTGAAAAAATACAAAAAAGTGGTGGTGGCAGAACAAAACATGGGCCAATTTGCCGGATACCTTCGCATGAAGATAGATGGTTTCTGCCCATTGCAATTTAACCAAGTAAAAGGTCAACCATTCGTAGTAGAAGAGTTGATTGAAGCATTTACTAAAATGATGGAGGCATAAGTTATGAACGAAACACAATATACAGCAAAAGATTTTAAAGCAGGACAACCTCGTTGGTGTCCCGGATGTGGCGACCACGCTTTGTTAGCCGTGCTTCATAAAGCCATGGCAACATTGGGCGTTGCACCTCACGAAACTGCCGTTATCTCAGGTATTGGTTGCTCGTCGCGTTTACCATATTATATGAATACATACGGTATGCACACCATTCACGGTCGTGCAGCTGCCATTGCTACCGGTGCAAAAGTTGCCAATCCTAATTTGACCATTTGGCAAATTAGTGGCGACGGCGACGGCTTGGCTATTGGTGGTAACCACTTTATTCACGCCATGCGTCGTAACATCGACCTAAATATTATTCTACTTAACAACCGCATTTACGGTCTAACTAAAGGTCAATATTCGCCTACATCGCCACGTGGCTTTGTAAGCAAATCGTCTCCATACGGTACCGTAGAAGATCCATTCCGTCCTGCCGAACTTTGTTTTGGTGCACGTGGTCGTTTCTTTGCTCGTTGCGTAGCCGTCGATGCCAAAGGGGCAGAACCTGTATTGGTGGCTGCTGCTAAACACAAAGGCGCATCGGTGGTAGAAGTATTGCAAAATTGCGTTATCTTTAACAACGGTACCCACGATGCCGTTGCCACTAACGAAGGCCGTGCTAAGAATGCCATTTATTTGGAACATGGCAAACCCATGCTATTTGGCGAAAACAAAGAGTTTGGTTTGATGCAAGAAGGATTTGGTCTTAAAGTAGTTAAATTGGGCGAAAACGGCATTACCGAAAAAGATATCTTGGTACACGATGCTCACTGCGAAGACAATACCTTGCAACTAAAATTAGCGTTGATGGAAGGTCCTGATTTCCCCATTGCTTTGGGTGTTATCCGCGATGTAGAAGCGCCCACCTACAACGACGCTGTTCACGGTCAAATTGCCGAAATTAGCGAAAAAGCCAAATACCACAACTTCCAAGAGTTGTTGTTAACTAACGATACTTGGGAAGTGAAGTAAACTCCGGTTCATTCTAATGTGGAATTTCTGCGTTACGCTTGTCTTCGAAATCCTCATTTACGTCAAGTAAACTCCGGTTTCTCAGACTGCGCAAGCCTTGAAATTCCTACATTATAATAAACCTTGTATTATCCTACTAAAAACCAATCGGTCCCTGAGCTTGTCGAAGGGCCCGATTGGTTTTTTTGTGCATAATAGAACCCAGAGCTTGTCGAATTTTTGTGCGAAGTGAGTGCAGAAGACAAACGGGTTTGGATTATGCCGAACCGATGCCAAAAATCATGAGCGAAGCGAATAAGGGCCCGATTGTTTTTATATACTCTGTCCCTGAACTGGTGCTTAACCTGTTGAAGTATTGTCGACGTGTTGATGACCGATAGGGAATAAGGGCGTTCCCTGAACCTATGATAGAGAATAAGGGCTATCTCCCAAACGCTGCAATTCTTTGTTTTATATTTTTACGCAAGCACTCGCTGTAAACCCAAGGCTCAATACCGTGATAATCGCCCACGTTTATAATGTCTAAGATATTAGGCAGATAACTACCGTCAAAACCTTCTAGAACCAAAACCTTGTACTGCGTATCGAGCGTTACGGTTATGGTATCGTGCAATGTAGCGGGAGTGCTGTCGGTACGCCAATTAACTGGGTTAATGCACATAATATTATCCTTGCAAAGTATGTCTTTTGTGTATTTTACATCCGATACCGAGTTGTAGCAAATGGTTACACCCGTGTCGATAGAGTCTTTAGCAGCATGAATCCAGGGCGCTGCGGCAATGTCATCGGCCGTAACCTTATAACCCAACACATACGCCGCTACCATTCTGTTTTTAGCCTCATCGGGCATAGTTTTCATCAACTCTACCACCGATTTGCCCCCTTGGCTAAAGCCTGCCAAAATAAAAGGACGTTGCTGGTTAAAGTTATTCAGAAAGTAATTAAACGCCTGTTGAACATCATTAAACGATACCTTGTTGTATCGCGCTTGGATGGTATCTTCGTTCAAGGTAGCCCACGTATCGAGTGTAATGTGTCGATAAAAAGGAGAGTAGAAACGGTTGCCATCGGCCATGTAATCCGCTACTTTTCGCATCTCAATGCTCATGTTATCCAGGTGCTGTTGGTTGGTGATGTCGGCATAATGGCACACCACGCTATCCTTTGTAAACCAATCAAACTCCCAGGTAGAAGGAATGTAAAATACGTCCACACCGCTTTGGTCATTGTCCAAAATAGTGAACCACATGTTCTTTTGGCTGTAGTCGGGTGCAGGCGGTATATACGCTGTGCTTTTTAGCGATTGGTCGTTTTTGCACGATGATAAAATAGCAACAAAGCAAAAAAGTAACGTTAGCTTTTTCATGGTGTATTTTTATCTCCCTAAATTATTTTACCCTCCAAAATCCGCCTTTGGCAGCGCCGATACGTTCTATAATTCCTTCGGCTTTAAGATTTGATAGGTGTTTTTCTACTGCTTTTGCAGAAATGCCAATTTTTCGGCAACTGCCGCAGCGCTCAATTTGCCGTCTTCAGATAAAAGTGCAATAATTTTTTTCCTACTTTTTTTGCAAAAATAATGGTTTTACCCTACTTTTTTGCAAAATTGGGTATTTTTCTCCCTACTTTTTGAGCTGGTCACAATTTGTGACCACCTATTTCATAACAATTCAACCTGTACGAATTTGCATAGGTTGATTCCATTTTACAAAATGGTCTTTGGTGAAATATTCAGTTTTGAGAAAGCAAAAAGTTTCTTACCCAAATCTTTGAGCGATGCGCCAATGTGGTACACATCGGTATCGTCAATG
>JAFVZF010000085.1 GCA_017508305.1 Paludibacteraceae bacterium
ACGTGAACATTATCCTGCTACGAAGCAGTACGACCTGATAAATCAGGCAGAAGAGTATAATGTGTCCAATGCGGCACGTGCGTGGATTCCACAGATAGTGTTGTCGGGACAGGCAACTTATCAATCGGCTACGCCAACGTATCCCGAAAAATTAAATGCCATGTTGGCTGCGAGTGGACTTGAAATGTCTGGTATGCGACAAGACCAATATAAGATTGCATTGGATATTAACCAAAACATTTGGGACGGTGGAGTGTCTAAGGCAGGAAAAATGGTGGCTCAGGCAGAAGCTGCAGAGCAGCGTAGCAAAACAGATGTTACCCTATATGATTTACAAAATAGGGTGGATAATATGTATTTTGGAATTTTGCTTTTGCAGCAAAAAAAGGCACAAACAGAGGCTATGATTGCGTTGCTAGAAAGTAATCTTTCTCGTATGCGTTCGCAATACAAAAATGGGGTGGCTCGCCAAGCCGATGTGGATGTGATTGAGGCAGAATTATTGGGTGCCCGTCAAGGACTAACGCAAATAGAAGCATCTCTAAGTAGTTATCGTAAAATGTTGGAACTGTTTATTGGACAGTCGCTTACAGATGCTAAATTGCCTCTTCCTGCAATGCCAGAAATAACCGATAGAACGATCAGAAGACCAGAATTGGCACTTTTTGATGCTCAATCTGCCCTTTTAGAGGCACAAAAGAAAACCTTTACAACTGCGGTGACTCCTCGTTTTTCACTATTTGCTCAGGGGTATTATGGTTATCCAGGTATGGATATGTTCAAGAGTATGACATCGTCCGACTGGACACTAAATGGATTAGTGGGTGTGCGTATGCAATGGAATATTAGTGGTTTTTATACACATAGAAATAATTTGGATAAAATTACCAATGCACAACAAAATGTAGCTGTACAACGTGATATTTTCCTTTTTAATACGGAATTAAAAACCACGCAAGAAGATGCCGAGATAGCACGTCTGAAAAAGGTAATTGCCGATGATGCTCGCATTGTGGAATTAAGAAAAAATGTGCGTCTTGCAGCGGAATCACAATTGGAAAACAACGTGATTGATGCCACCGATTTGCTTCGCAAAATTACTGACGAAACAACAGCGAAACTAAATCAAAGTATGCACGAGATAGAGTTATTACAAGCCGTTTATCAATTAAAAAACACATTAAATCCATAGAATATGAAAAAGATAATGTATGTGGCACTGGCTTTTTTGGCGGTGTCTTGTGGAAAAGAAACAGCCTTTGATGCACAAGGAACTTTTGAAGCAACAGAAGTGGTGGTTTCATCAGAGGCATCGGGCAGAATTATGCGTTTAGATGCCGAGGAGGGTACACAGATTAATGCAAATACGGTGGTAGGAGAAATAGATAGTCTACAATTGGATTTGCAACGCAAACAACTGATGGCTCAACGTAATGCGCTATTGGGTTCTCGTCCTGATGTGCAAAAGCAAGTGGCAACTATTAAGGAACAAATTGCCAAGCAAAAAGCAGAATTGGTGCGTTTTGCCAATATGCTTAAAGATGGGGCTACTACCCAAAAACAATACGACGATATGGAGGCACACTTGCGTGTGTTGGAAAGTCAATTGGATGCAACATTGTCTTCGTTGACCAAAAATACCATTACTATAACCAATAATGCGGCTGCATTGGAAGCACAGATTTTAGCATTAGAAGACCGCATTGCAAAATGCCGAGTAGTGTCGCCTGTTAGTGGAACAGTTTTGGTTAAATATGCAGAGGTAGGCGAGTTGGCAACCATGGGAAAACCATTGTTTAAAGTAGCAGATTTAAATAAAATTTATTTGCGTGCTTATTTTACTTCTGAGCAATTAAGTAAAGTGAACTTGGGCGATAACGTAAAAGTAATTGCAGATTTTGGGGCAGAAGAGCGTTATGAATATGAGGGTACTATTACTTGGATTGCATCGGAAAGTGAATTTACACCAAAAACGATACAAACCAACGATTCTAGAGCCAATTTGGTTTATGCTGTGAAGATTGCGGTGAAGAACGATGGACGTTTGAAAATTGGTTTGGCAGGCGAAGTTATTTTGTAATATGAATGCCATAGAAATAAAAAATATATCAAAAAGTTACGGCGAAATTAAGGCTTTGGACAACGTGTCGTTTGAGGTGAAAAAGGGCGAACTTTTTGGTCTGATAGGGCCTGATGGCGCTGGTAAAACCACGCTTTTTAGACTGCTTACCACCTTGATAAATCCCGATGCAGGCAGTGCCACTGTAGATGGTCTGGATATGATAAAAGATTATCGCGCGATACGTACCCGAGTGGGGTATATGCCGGGCAGATTCTCGCTTTACCCCGATTTGTCGGTAGAAGAAAATTTGCAGTTCTTTGCTGCTATTTTTGGAGCGACGGTGCAGCAATCTTATCATTTGATAGAACCTATTTACAAACAGATAGAACCTTTTAAGACACGTCGTGCAGGAAAATTGTCGGGTGGTATGAAACAAAAACTGGCTCTTTCTTGTGCGCTTATTCACTGCCCAAGTGTGTTGTTTTTGGATGAGCCAACCACGGGTGTGGATGCGGTGTCGCGTAGTGAGTTTTGGGATATGCTGAGTGAGCTAAAAAAACAGGGTATTACCATTTTGGTTTCTACACCTTATATGGACGAGGCTTCGCGTTGCGATAGGATTGCCCTGATAAATGAGGCGAAGATTTTGGGCATTGACACTCCTGAAAATATGGTAAAGGCTTTTGATTTGCCGCTTTATGGGGTAAAAGCAAAAAATATGTTTGCTTTATTAGAGGTGGCACGTAAGCAGCCAGGTGTGCTAAATTGTTATCCATTTGGCGAGATGCACCACTTGGTGGCAGATGTTAGTTTTAATGCCGAGGATATGAAAAAAGCATTGGCAAAAGTAGAAGGCTTCTGTGTAGAACCAGCAGTGCCTACCATAGAAGATATGTTTATAAAACTAATGAAACAATGAGCGAGATAGTAATTTCTGTACGTGAATTAACCAAAAAGTTTGGGCGTTTTACGGCGGTAGATAATATATCGTTCGATGTAAAAAAAGGAGAAATTTTTGGTTTCTTGGGGGCTAATGGTGCAGGTAAAACAACTGCCATGCGTATGCTTTGTGGACTAAGTTTTCCAACATCTGGCACAGGTAGTGTGGCTGGGTTTGATGTCATGAAACAGGCAGAAGAGATTAAAAGCCATATTGGCTATATGAGTCAGCGTTTTTCGCTGTACAACGACCTTACCATTTGGGAAAACATGATGCTTTTTGCTGGCATTTATGGTATGAGCAAAAAAGAGAGCGAGGAGCGTGCACTTTGGCTACTTGATAGACTACAATTTATGTCGGAAAAAGATACGGTAGTTGGGTCTTTGCCTTTGGGTTGTAAACAAAAGCTTTCTTTTGTGATTGCTACTATTCATAGGCCTGAAGTAATCTTTTTAGATGAACCAACGGGTGGTGTAGATCCTATTACGCGTCGTCAGTTTTGGGAATTGATATACGAAGAAGCGGCTAGTGGAACAACCATTTTCGTTACCACTCACTATATGGACGAGGCGGAATACTGCTCGCGCGTGTCGATTATGGTGGACGGAAAAATAGAGGCATTAGACACACCGCAAGCGCTAAAAAAACAATTTGGTGCGGCGTCTATGGATGAGGTGTTTAGAACATTGGCACGCAGTGCAAAACGAGGAGATTAAGGCATGAAACAAAATTTTGGTTCGTTTGTAAAAAAGGAATCGCTACACATTTTGCGCGATACGCGTACCATGTTGGTGGTGATGTTAATACCCGTGGTGTTGATGGTGCTTTTTGGTTTTGCCATATCGACCGAGGTAAACAATATACCTGTGGCGGTGGTAGCACCC
>JAFVZF010000086.1 GCA_017508305.1 Paludibacteraceae bacterium
CATAGAACAAGACATCAAATCACTATTATGAATGACGCATTAAAACTAAAGAATCAACTTTGTTTCCCACTATACGCTTGTGCAAAAGAGGTGATACGACGTTACACACCCCTATTAGACAATATTGGATTAACCTATACGCAATACATTGCCATGTTAGTGCTTTGGGAACACGAATGTATATCTGTTAAAGAATTGGGCAAACTACTATACTTAGATTCCGGTACACTTACTCCCATGCTAAAGAAAATGGAAAAAATGGGATTGATTTACCGAAACAGAAACAACAAAGATGAAAGAATAGTAATGATAAGTATCACCCCTAAAGGAAAAGAATTAGAAAACCAAGCTGCATGCATTCCTACAAAAATGACACAATGTGTAACACTTGACAACGCAGAAGCCATGCAATTATATACATTACTCTATAAACTATTACAAACACTAAACAACTAATTTATGAGCACTTACAAATGTCAAAGCTGCCCGCTACGCGCTAAATACGACAGTAAACCAAACTCTTTTTTAGGTAAATTTTGGCGATTTCATATTAATTTTTGTCCAGGTTGGAAAGGTTACTTTACTTCTTTATCCGAAGCAGAAAAACAAGCATTACGAAATAAGTATAACTTTATGAAGTACTAATTTTATGATTAATAGAGAATACCTTTATTACGTGGCATCCATTGTATGGATGATTCCTGGACTTATACTAACGACAAAAGGACTAATTGCCTATACAACCATACCCTCGCACCAACTATGGCTGTTAAGCATCACCATTGGAATAATGGTATTCTTTTACATTATTTTTACTAAAGTTGTGACTAAATATTGCCAACACATAGTATCACAACCCAATCAAGCTCCTATATGGCAAGTATTTTCAACCAAAGGTTGGATATTATTGCTTATAATGGTTGGTTTAGGTATGCTCATAAGAGTGTTTCCCTTTGTCCCCAACCAATTTATTGCTAGTTTTTACACTGGATTGGGTCCGATGTTGCTTTTATCATCTATCCGTTTCATGCTTTATCCAATTAAAAATCAAGATAAATAAACAACGTTTGATATGCTATTTGCATGGGTCAATTTTATTTTATGATAGCACCCGATATACATAACTCAACAACAGACGAAAGACGCAATTACGTGCTTTCGCAATGGGAATGCCAAAACAATTGCGAAGCCTGCGGACGGTGTAAAATTTTAAAAGGCGTAGATGCCGAAGTTCTGTATGCCGACTACATAGCAGGTAAACGCAGTTATATAGAAATTACCTTGGAGCATAGAAAGAAATACTAATAGCTTATAAAAAATCCTAATGCACCATTGAAATATGGACTAAAACACGTATTTTTACTCTGCTACAATTTTTGAATCGAACAAAAAACTAAAATTTTACAAATATGGAAACAAAAGAAAAAGTATTAGCCACCATGAAAGCGGCTGGCGAAGCGTTAAACGCAGGAAAAATTGCCGAACTTACTGGCATCGATCGTAAAGAAGTAGATAAAGCCATGAAAGTATTAAAAGAAGAAGGCGCTATTGTATCGCCCGTGCGTTGCAAATGGGCTCCAGCAGAGTAAACTAACGTCAAAACAATCAAAAAATAGGCTAATTCCTTTCACCGAGGGATTAGCCTATTGTTTTTATTCAAATGAATACTTGTTATAGTCGCCAAACTAGATTAAATTTGTGGAAAACAATTCCTGAATATATGAAAACATTTAAGCCAAAATCGTGGATGTTGCCACAGCCGGTGTTGATTATCGGAACGTATAATGAAGATGGTACGCCAAACGCTATGAATGCAGCGTGGGGTGGTCAATGGGATGCCAAAGAAATTGTTATCTCAATGGGTGCGCATGCTACTACACAGAATTTGAATCGTTGTGGTGATTTTACCGTGGCTTTTGCTACAGTCGATACCATGATTGCATCGGATTTTGTAGGAATAGTAAGTGCAAAAAATACGCCCGATAAAATGCAAAAAACAGGTTGGACTGCCGTGAAATCGGACAGCGTGAATGCCCCTATTTTTACCGATTTTCCAATGACTTTATCGTGCAGAATAAAAGAAAAAATAGATGAAAGTGCCGAAGGATATTACATTGTAGCAGAGATAATTGATATCGCTGCCGATGAAAAATACCTATCAGCCGACGGCAATCCCGATGTAGAAAAAATGCAACTCATTACCTACAATCCTATCAGGCACACCTACATCGCTCTTGGCAAAACCGTAGGCAATGCCTTCTCCGACGGTAAGAAATTGAAGTAAAATGCAATGGTTAAACAAGAAGTAAACTTATGACAGAACTAGACAAAATGACGGCGGGGGTGCTGTACAATTGTGATGCGCCGGAGTATCAAGCTAGTTGGCGTCATGCGGCGTTGGCATCGGCTAAATTTAATCAGACATCGCCATTAGAGGATAGAGAAACCGCAGTGAAGGCCATGAAGGAGTTGATGCCAAATGCAAGTGAACAGGCGTTGGTGATACCTCCGTTTTATTGCGACCACGGTTGGCCAATCCATTTGGCAGAACGTGTGTTTATCAATAGAAACTGCGAGTTTTTGGATAGCGGTGGCATATACATTGGTAAGCATACCATGTTGGGTCCAGGATGTAAACTGCTTACGCCCAATCATCCGATTGATTATATGCAGCGACGTGAGCCTGTAGAAACGGGTTACGCCATTCACATTGGCGAAGATTGTTGGCTGGGCGGCAACGTTACGGTTTGCCCAGGCGTTACCATTGGCAATAGGGTAATTGTTGCAGCAGGCAGTGTGGTAACCAAAGATGTTCCAGACGATGTAATGGTAGCAGGCAACCCTGCCGTAATTAAAAAAAGCTTGAAATAGAAAAGCAAGATGAAAACAACTCTCTTTATAAAAGCCCTATTTAAAATGCTGGCGGGCTTTGCCCTGCTGGCGGCTTTGTTGTTTGTGCCAGCGGGAACGTGGCAGTTTTATCAAGCTTGGGTCATGTTGGGGGTACTTTTTGTACCCATGGCAATAATGGGAGTAGTGATGCTTGTAAAGAGTCCTGAACTGCTTAGCAAACGCCTTAATGCCAAAGAAAAGGAACAAGAGCAAAAGTGGGTGGTGGCGTTGTCGGGCATCCTTTTTGTGGCAAATTTTGTGGTGGCAGGGCTTAATGTTCGATACGGTTGGTGTGTGCTGCCTTGGTGGGTAGTGGGTGCAGCAAGTGTAGTATTTCTGTTTGCGTATGCCTTGTATGCTGAGGTGCTAAGAGAAAATGCTTATCTATCGCGCACTATAGAAGTGCAAGAAAACCAGCAAGTTATTACTTCTGGTTTGTATGGTATTGTTCGTCACCCGATGTACGGCGCAACTGTTTTGTTGTTCCTCGCAATGCCACTCGTGTTGGCTTCGCCATGGTCGTTTCTCATTATGCTGCTGTATATTCCGATTATTCATATAAGAATAAAAAACGAAGAAAAAGTATTGACCGAAGGTCTAAAAGGATATAAAGAATACAAGCAAAAGGTAAAATACAAGGTAATTCCGTTTGTGTGGTAGTACAGGCTCAAGGACTGCCCAAGAATAAATCATTAAAATAACCTTATGGAAAAAATAACAATCAGACAAGCAGTGCCAGAAGATGCCAATTTTATTGCACAGGTAGTGTGCACTGCCATAGCAAGTGAGGAGGGACTGCGCAGTTATTGTGGCGAAGAATACCCTAAAGTGATTGCTCAAATAGCAGAAGCGCAAGGAACTCAATATAGTTGGGAAAATGCGCTTATTGCAGAGGTGGACGGCAAGCCTGCGGGTGGTATTGTGGCATACGACGGGGCATTGCTACACCCATTACGCAGCAAAACCTGGGACATCATTGAACAGCATACAGGCAAACGCCCTAACATTGCAGACGAAACAGCTGCAGGCGAATGTTATTTGGATTCGTTGGCAGTAATGCCGGCATTTAGAAACAAAGGCATTGCCAAAGCACTTCTTTTAGCCCTTTCGGAAAAAGTGGCAAAAATGGGCATCGACTATGTTGGTTTATTGGTCGATGCAGACAACGAAAAAGGTCAATCCTTATACAAATCGGTTGGTTTCACTTACGTGAACGATAGCGATTTTTTAGGCCACAAAATGTACCATTTACAACGAAAAACCAGTTGACAAGGCTTAATTCTTATCTATATCGGTCAAAAAAATGCTAACTTTGTGGCTTCTAATGATATCACTGCTATGAAACAATTAAAAGAACGTATTTTAAGCGATGGCAAATGTTTGCCTGGAGGTATTCTAAAGGTGGATAACTTTGTAAACCACCAAATGGACCCTGTTTTGATGCAAGCCATGGCAAAAGAGTTGGTGCACCGTTTTGCAGAACATACTATCAATAAGGTAATTACCATAGAGGCAAGTGGTATTGCTCCAGCTATTATGGTGGGTAATTGTTTAAATGTGCCCGTGTTGTTTGCCAAAAAGAAAGTGCCAAGTACCATGGAAAACATGCTTACCACAGAGGTTTTCTCGTTTACTAAAAATAAATCGTACCCAGTTTGCGTAAGTAGTGATTATTTAAAACCAGGAGATAGAGTGTTATTTATAGACGATTTTTTGGCCAATGGCAATGCTGCTTTGGGTATTATCGACTTGGTTGCACAAGCAGGAGCTACATTAGAAGGCATGGGTTTTCTTATCGAGAAAGGTTTTCAATGTGGAGGAGAATTGTTGCGTGGCAAAGGCATACACGTAGAGTCGCTTGCCATTATAGATAGTTTGGAGGATTGTACCATAACCCTACGTTAAGTATGAAAGACGGACTTATTTACCACTTAGAAGAAAAACCGCCTATCAAAGAGGCTCTTTTTGCTGCCTTGCAACATTTGATGGACATTTTTGTGGCGATTATAACTCCTCCGCTTATTGTGGCAGGGGCATTAAATTTGGATATCCCGGAAGATAATCTGGGCACGGTTTGCAAAGCTGAATTTAACAGGTACGCGCACCCTGCCGGTGGAGTCAATCATCCCCACCAGATTTCCCTTGCGTAC
>JAFVZF010000087.1 GCA_017508305.1 Paludibacteraceae bacterium
AAAAAAATTGGTTTATGCACGTATTATGGCACATTTATTCAACAAAATGAATTTTATACACTATTTATGCAATAAATATTCAATATTTGTGACATTTTTGTTATAAAACAAGCATTGTTACGTTGCATAAGCCTGCCATCCAATAAATATTACTACCTTTGCAGCATGAAAAAAATCACCACTCTCGTACTATGCCTGCTACTTGCATCCGGTACAATGGCACAGCTAAAAAAAAGCCGCATTGGCAACAATAGTAATCAACATATTTCGTTGGGCATAGGTGCATCCTACCCTGTTTTTGATTACAATGGAGCCATTGGCGGAGCTGCTCAACTTTCCTATACCTACTATTTTATGCCTCGTTTGGGATTGCGTGGCGAAGTCGGTTATGCGTATTTAAGGTACCAACCAAAAGGAACTTTGACAGGCTCTACAAACGAAAAGGATGGTCTGCATACCGGCGACCTTAGTGCACAAGTAGTGTTTAACTATTTTATTGACAGAGGACAACGCAGGGAAAACAACAGAGGCAGTGCTGTTCCGGAAAGAGCCTATCTATACGCCGGTGTAGGTTGTTTTTTATACGATACGCACGCAAGTGGTACTAATGGTGTAGGTGTTCATGCCAGTTTTCCCATTGGAACAGGTGTAGCATGGAGTGTAGGGGCAAATTGGGCCATTGGGATAGATGCCACATGGCGATTTACGTTAACCGACAACATAGACGCCGTTACACCCGAGGAATTTATACCCGATTGCTACGCCACCCTATGCCTATCGGTTACCTATAAAATTCCTAAACAACGCATCGGAAGCAAAGAAACACGCATTCGCACCCAACGCAACAAAGCTTGCGACCCTCGAAAAGGATGCGACTTTACATTCTTTTAAAACATAACATCCATGCTTCTTTTCCCTGTTTATAACACCTCAAAATAGTATTCAATGAAAAAAATAATTATTTATAGCTTCTTATTTCTCCTACTTGCCACTATAGGCGGCGTAACATATTATTTTTACAACGTATTTTTAAAGGCGAATATCAATGCAGACCCAGCATCGGCTACGTATAAATACCTATATGTAAGACCTGATGACACGTGGAATGATGTGATTGTCCAGTTGGATACCAACAAATGGGTAAACAATGTGGATGATTTAAAAGCCTGCATTGAATACTTAGACAAAGAAACTCCCGCCTGCGGTAAATACGATTTAGAACCTAATTTGGGGAATAGAAATTTTGTAAATAGATTGGCATATGGACTAAGCAACAAGGCTAAAGTGCAACTAAAAATGACTCGTTACACACCTTGGGTAGCCCGTAATCTTTCGCGCCAACTGCCCATAGATTCGGCATCACTTGCCGATGTATTTTTAGCCGATACGTTACTAAGCAAATATGGATTAACCAAAGAAAGTTCGTTGGCACTTTTTGTTCGCTTTGACACTGCAGTGCAATGGTGTCTAACACCTAAAGAAGTAGAAACAGTGGTTTTAGATGCACGCGAACGTTTTTGGAACCCAGTACGTATACAAAAGGCTCGTAGAACAGGCCTAAGCGTAAAAGACATTCATATTTTGGCTTCTATTGTAGAAGAAGAAACCAACAATACTGAAGACCGCCGTATGGTAGCTGGGGTGTACATAAACCGTCTAAAAAAACGCATGCCCTTGCAGGCCTGCCCTACTGCGCGTTATGCATCGGGCGATTTTACATTGAATCGTATTTTAAAGAAACATACTAAGATTGACTCTCCATATAATACGTACAAATATGCCGGTTTACCTCCTGGTCCTATTCGTATTCCAACTAACAATGCTATTGACGCCGTATTGGATTTTATTCCTCACAAATACCTTTATTTTTGTGCAAAACCCGATTTTTCAGGTACACACAATTACGCCACTACCTACACAGAACATGCTCGTAATGCCCGTGCCTACCAAAAAGCGCTCAATATCAGACTTAGAGAAGAACGAAATAAAAAACAATAATTTTTGTAGCGAAATATTTTAGTATATCAAATTAGTTTGCTATCTTTGCACTCACGTTCGGAAGGATGGGTGAGTGGCTGAAACCACCAGTTTGCTAAACTGACGTACGGGTCACCGTACCGGGGGTTCGAATCCCCCTCCTTCCGCAATCAAATTTTATAAACGAAACAGCAACCTTTGGTTGCTGTTTTTTTATTTGTATAGCTTGGAGCATCAAGCTTGCTTGAGAGCGACAAGTTAGACAAATAAAAAATATCATACTACGTATGTAGTTTCGTTTATAAAATTTGCTATCGCAAGGAACCCCGCGGGAGCGAGGGGATCACGGAGCGAAGCGACGTAATTCCCTCCTATCCCCATTGCAAGGACGCCTCCGGCAGGACTGGGGATCACGGAGCGAAGCGACGTAATTCCCCGATTTTCCATTGCAAGGACGCCTCCGGCAGGACAGGGGATCTTTGAGCGAAGCGAAAAAATCCCCATTGCAAGGACGCTCTACCCCTCCATATTCTTTAGCAACCTTGCCGCCATTTCTATGGTACGCAATTTATCTTTGTAAAAATTATTGGCATTTACTTTATCGATGGCAAGGGCGGCATCGGAGTTGCCTTCCCAACGACGGCATAGGTAAAGCGAATTATAAAGTCTGCCTATTTGGTATTCGCGGCTAAAACGCAAGCCCAAGGCATAGTCTTCGCCATAGCTTACATTGGGTACGCCATACTCTCTAAGTAGCGGAGTAAAGAAAGCACGCGGAGCACCCAATCCATTTATGCGAAGAGCGTTATTTCTTCCATTATCAGGAGTCCATTCGACATGATCGATAAGCCCGGGAGGCAATACTTCCAAATCAAAATTGGTCATGGTATATGAGCCAATCAACATGGCACAATTTTGCGCATAAAAGGCATCTACTATTTGTTGTAGAACGGTTTCGTCTTGGTACAAATCGTCGCTATCTAATTGAATAGCAAACTTACCGCAGGCAGGATTATTTACCCCTTCCATCCAACAACCACCAATACCCAATTGGGTAGATTCGGGAACAATATGCACCAATCTATTATCGACTATAGCCATTTCTTTCAACAACTCGGTGGTACCATCGGTAGAATGATTATCAATTACAATTACATTAAATGAGAACGATGTTTTTTGACTCAAAGCCGAATGCACTGCATCTGCCACAGTTTTTACACGGTTGCGTACAGGAATAATCACAGAAGCCTCTTTTTCAAATGATACTCCAGAGAAGTCAACATCTTTAAATTTTGGTTCTAAATACGCTCCTACTTCCTTCAAATAGGCAGTAAACGCTTGTTCCATTTCTATTTGAACGGCACGATTACGCGGATTTACGTAGTCAAATTGTTTTTCGCCGCTTTTGCGGGTATCTTCTTCCATTTCTGTGTATAACACCTCGTCAATATGACAGAAATCGGCAATAGTCGATAACCACAAACGAATGGCATACCACGTAGCATATTGATACGGTGCGATACTTACTTCTTTCACATCGTCGATACGCACCAAGACCAACGATCCAAAATTAAAATCGTCACGCACGCTGCCCATTTGGTATTCGATGGTTGGCACTACGGTGGTTTCACCATTCATTACTTGGTAATAGTTGGAATACACCATCGATGCACCGGTATCGTCCGCCACAGACAAAAAGCGTTTTAGCGATGTTTTAGACAATTCTATGGGTGAAGTTTTCATATACAATAAGGCATACTCACTTTCTAACCCTTGCAATAAAGGCAAAAGTGAAGCATCGCCCACGTTTTTGCCTAACACAACGCACTCATCTGCGCCAGCATTTATAAATGTTTGTTGCAACGTTTCGTTTTGTTGCAAAAGAACTGCGGTAATTTTTTTCATCTGTTATTATGTTTTTTCTTGATTTTTTTACGTATTATTTCTGTACCGGACGAATTAACCTACCTTGGCACCTGTCGTGCCACATCATACCTTTGTAATTTGAACGAAAATACAAACGAATCACCTTTTGTGAACTACAGCCATATACATTGCTACCCCAATAATCACTTCTGGCACCTTCCGCACACAATTCTGTTCCGTCGTAATAACCAACTGCAGGTAAAAAAATCGAATTTCCATTAGGACCTGTCACGATATATCCATTAACACCATTCTTAGTAGTCCACGTCCAAGTACATTTATCCATTAATTCATCTAATTCATTCATAGTAGGCATTCGCCAAGGACTACCCCAAAGAACATGCGCCGCATCATCTGCTAATTCCAGTACAGATTTATCATCTACAGTCCCTTCTGAAGGTACCAAACAATATTTAGTCTGAGTGTCTACCGTTCCTTTACACCATTTATATGTTTTCCAACTATACTCTTCTTTTGGCTCCGTTTCGCCCCATGCTAAAAAGAAACCCGCTTCTTCGGGGGTATTTGCACCTACATTTGTTGTAGCCCATTTTACAGACAACCCCAAATCTACCCATTCGTGTGCAACTGTAGTTGTTTCTGATTGTACATCATCTGCATTACTAAAGGTAATACTATCCACATTAGTCGCTAAAAATGCAGTACGAGTTCCATCCTTTTCATAGACATACATGTTTAGTTGTGCCATTGTCATTATAGACGTCACCAACATTATCAATAATATCGTTTTTCTTATCATAACTATTAAATGTATTTATTGGTTTATATATTTATTCGTATCAACAAATCAATGAACAAACAATCATATCATTCTAAAAGTAATTTCATTAAGTAACGACGAGATTCATCGCCGATGATGCACTCAAATGGGAAACCTGCTACTACAATTTTTGATTTTTTACCTACTGTGATTGCCGCAGGCAAATTTGTATCAGCATAATAAAGCAATGTTTCGCTGTTTGTATCTACGGGCGATAGTGCTTCTACATTTTGCACAAAATATTGTTTAGTATTGGGCCATATTTGCAAATTATAAAACATCTTTTGAGAGGCAGCATATAGTACTCCATTTTGCGTGGCAGCATCTTGCAGCAGCGCATAACGCAAACCTTTCTGCATGAACAATTCCGACTTTTTAGACGATGCCACATACGCACCTGTTATGATAAGCCTGCGTTTTTTTTGCTGTATATACTCAAAAAGGGCCTGTTGTAAATTGGCAGGATACAATTCAAATAATGGCGTATCGCATTGTTCTCCTAAAATAAGGTCCACCACATCGTAGTTGTTTAAGTTCGGGCTTATATCTGCCGCATCCATGCGGTCACTGAGCTTGTCGAAGTGCCCAGCATGGATTTGAGAATAATATCTTTCAATAGCATTTTTACTGCACGACGAAAACGAATAACCATTATCTCGCAATGCTTTCCCATGAATATATGGATAATTGAACGTATTGCCCTGAATCACCATGGCAGTATCTCGGTGCGAAGCACCCCATCCCGGATTTGCATCTGTTTTATAAGGTTTACTTTGATTAAACTCGTATTGATGCCCCACAAACGACAAATCATATTGATACGGAATACCATAATCCAACTCATGCACAAATCCTGCCTCTGTTTCATTGACAAAATAATGGGGCGACGATACCCTATCAAACGCATTGATGACTAACGCCTCTCCTTTTGCTTTTGATACTTTACAAACCGACAATTCTTCGGAAGGAAAACTCTCTCCACCCGGATTTAACGCTACCACCTTGAACCGATACAATACATCAGCATCTATGGGCAACGTGCACGAGGTACCTTTTACCAATACTCCGTTATCAAAACTTCCATCCTCTTTTCGGGTATACACCTTATACGTGGTGGGAAAAGCAGATGGTTCTAATTTATCGACAGCTGGTTTCCAACTCAACTGCACCGAATCACTTTTAAGCACTGCCGAAAATGTGGTAATGGGCAATGGCTGAACCACATAACCCGTTGCGTACATTTCGGACAAGTAACGAAGCGATGCCTTGTAAATGGCACGTGCCACCGTAAACTGAAATGCAGGATGATGGGCGTAGCGCATATCGGCAAAGTTTTGATGCGATAAAAGTTCCACAATAATGCAGGCACGGCAGGAATGCGGGTTTCCACATAACTACGATGCCAAATGCCTCGCGATGGCCACTCCATTTTAAAGGTAGTGCGCAAATCGGATACTATTTGCTTTAAGACATAATTGGCATAGTCATTATTGGTAAGTTGGCTATAACCCGTTGGCGCTAAAGAATCAGAAGTACAAACTAGTAATGTTCCTATTAAACTATCGGGTGTACCCACTCCTGCATCGGTGTGTATAGCTAAAGACAAGTCCAACGGAATTCCAACCCCGGGATAATCTGGATTTACCACCGATCCGCCACTCAAATAGTTGGTCCATTTGGCTCTGCCATAAAGGTCATCGTAATAATCGTTGTCCTTTTCTGGTTTTTGATGATACAAAATGCTATCGGGTGCACCAAACTGACGTAAATAATAAACAGCTGCATCTACAAAAGCGGGCAAATTATCGTCCAGCACACTACAACCTCCCCCTACATACACATCGGTAATATTCCATGCCTTTTTATCGGTATTGTAAAAACGAACCTCAACGTCGTCTTTTATGTATAATGGGTCTAAATACAGCCATGTATCACCACCTATGGTGGTGTTTATTTGGTATTTAGTGGTAACACCACCGTGTTTCACTTCACACTGCAGTTTCGTAGCCTTGCATCCAGTAGGATACGCC
>JAFVZF010000088.1 GCA_017508305.1 Paludibacteraceae bacterium
ATATACATACCCGTAGGACATCTTTTGTTGCTCTGTAAGAGGTTTGTGTTTTAGAATTTGCGAGATTCTGGAAACCAACTACAAAACGTCTAAAGACGCCTAATATGTAATAAATAGCCCACCCTTCTACGCACCCATAGTTACAGCGTAGGCTCGACACAAAGTTATTGCAATTTTTATGATTTTCAAACGATATAGAAGATTTATTTTTATTTTTTGTAGTGTCATGTTTTATGTAATTTGTATTATCTTTGTCACCCAAATAAACAAGGCCATTTCGGCCAAAATAGACATCTTAATTTTTAATTGTTATGAATAATCAAAATTCTACATCAAACAGCGAAGTATCGCAAAAAGAACAAAATCAAATTATCCTTTATCGTCCAAATGACACAATTAGTCTTGAAGTTCGTTTGGAGAATGAAACGGTGTGGCTTAGCCAGGCACAAATAGCTGAGTTGTTTGAAAGAGATAGAACCGTAATAGGAAAACATATAAAGAATTGCTACAAAGAAGGCGAACTAGACCAAAATATCACATGTGCAAAATTTGCACATATGGGTACAGAAGGAGATCAAACGTATGAATACACTATGTATAATCTTGATGTTATTATCTCCGTGGGTTATCGAGTAAAAAGTATTCGAGGTACACAATTTCGCCAATGGGCGAACAAGGTTTTGAAAGAATATCTACTTCGTGGTTATGCTGTAAATCAAAGAATTAACATATTAGAAGACAAGATTGATAGAAAACTTGCGGAACAGGACGTCAAAATTGAGAACCTCAACAAGCAAGTTGATTTCTTTGTTCGCACTTCTTTACCACCTGTTGAAGGAGTTTTCTGCAACGGACAAATCTTTGATGCGTATAAGTTTGCTACGGATTTGATTAAATCGGCCAATAAGAGTTTGGTTTTAGTCGATAATTACGTAGATGAGTCGGTCTTACTGATGTTGAGCAAACGAAAAACAGGAGTATCGGCTAAAATTTATACATCGCATCTTGGTGCTGCGCTGCAATTGGACTTACAAAGACACAATACGCAATTCCCTCCTATTGAGATTGAGCTTCACACTACTGCGCACGACAGGTTTTTAATTATTGACGATGCAGAGGTGTACCACATTGGGGCTTCACTAAAAGACTTGGGGAAGAAACTCTTTGCATTTTCTAAATTGAATATCCCGCCAAGTGCGATATTGTAACAAAAGGGTGCAACCCGCGATGCGGGTTGGTATGAAGGAGGATGCGTTTTGTACAGGCCTTGCGCTACGCGCAAGACCTGCCTATTAGTTAGAATAACCCGCTACGCGGGTAAACCTTTCCTACCTATTTTCATTCCGGACGCACGAGCCGTGCGTCCCTACAATTTGCTCCACGAGACTTTCGACTTTCAACTTTCGACAAAAAATATCCCCACTACTTTTTCAAGTAGCAGGGAATTTCCTTAAATCTAACTGACTGATATAAAATGAGGGATTTTTAGGCGTCACGAAGTCCGAGAAACCAGAGTTTACTTGGTGAAATTCTGCGATTAAGCGAGAGGAGAATAAGTTTACTTATTATCCCGAGCGTGAGCAGAATCGCTGAAAGCAAATGAGGATTTCGAGGACGAGTGCAACGACAAAATCACCATTTTAGAGCGGTCAGAACTATTTCAAGCGTGCTTTGATAGCTTCGGTTTCTTTTTCGTAACCGGGTTTTTCCAATAAAGCAAACATGTTCTTTTTATAGGCTTCTACACCGGGTTGGTTAAAGGGATTTACTTCTAACAAGTAACCGCTGATACCGCAAGCTTTTTCGAAGAAGTAGATAAGCTGACCAATGTAGTAAGCGTTTAGCTCGGGAACTTCTACTTTCATGTTAGGAACACCACCGTCTACGTGGGCTAACATGGTACCCAACTCTGCCATTTTGTTGACTTCGTCTACACGTTTGCCAGCCAAGAAGTTTAGACCGTCAAGGTTAGCTTCGTCCGATGGAATTACCAAGGTTTTGTTGGGTGTAGCAATAGAGATAACGGTTTCGAAAATGGTGCGTTCGCCTTCTTGAATCCATTGACCCATAGAGTGAAGGTCGGTAGTAAAGTCAACCGCAGCATTGAAGATACCTTTGCCGTCTTTGCCTTCGCTTTCGCCGTAAAGTTGTTTCCACCATTCGGCAAAGAAGTGCAATTTAGGTTGGTAGTTTACCAAGATTTCAATTTTTTTGCCTGCTTGATACAAAGCGTTGCGGGTTGCGGCATATACAGCAGCAGGGTTTTCCATAAATGGAGTATCAACACCACAAACTTGTTCCATGCGTTGTGCACCGGCAACTAATTGACGTACGTCTAAACCAGCAACCGCAATAGGCAACAAACCTACAGGGGTAAGCACCGAGAAACGACCACCTACGTTGTCTGGAATTACATAAGTTTTATATCCTTCTTGGGTAGCCAAAGTACGCAATGCACCTTTTGCTTTGTCGGTCACAGCCACAATTAGTTTTTGAGCAGCTTCTTTGCCTGCTTGTTCTTCTAATTGAGTTTTGAGCAAGCGGAATGCCAAAGCAGTTTCGGTAGTAGTACCTGATTTAGAGATATTGATGATACCGAATTTTTTACCTTTTAAGAATTCGCAAAGTTCTGCCAAATAATCTTCGCCAATGTTGTTACCGGCGTAAACCATGACTGGTTTGTTAGGTTGTAACCATTCAAAGCTGTTAGATAGCGAATCGATAACGGCTTTAGCACCCAAGTAGCTACCACCAATACCGGCTACCACTACTACTTCGCAATTTGCGCGCAAATAGTTAGCAGTTGCCTGAATATCGTCCAAAAATTCGGGGGTAATAGACGATGGCAAGTGCAACCAGCCTAAAAAGTCGTTACCAAGGCCTGTACCTGCTTCTAAGGTTTCTGCACTGCTTTTAACTTGTGCTTCAAATGCTTTAACAGCATCTTCCGATACAAATCCTAAGCAGTTTTCGATAGATAATTTAATGTCTTGCATGTGTTAATAATTTATTTGGTTATCTAATTTTTTCGGTTAAAAATTTAATTTCGATATTGGGCGATATACGTTCGTACAAAATGTTGTAACAAGCTTCCAAAATAGGCATATCTACCTTAAATTGTTCGTTGATTTCTTTAATACATTTGGTACCGTAGTAACCTTCGGCAATCATCTCCATCTCCAATTGCGACGATTTTACCGAATAGCCCTTGCCTATCATGGTACCAAACATGCGGTTACGGCTAAACTTAGAGTACGCTGTTACCAAAAGGTCGCCCAAATAAGCGGCATCTTGAATATTACGGGTATCGTCGCTCGCTGCAGCCTCGACAAAGCGCGCCATTTCGCGAATACTATTGGACACCAAAATGGCTTGAAAGTTATCGCCATATTTCAATCCATGGCAAATACCCGATGCAATTGCATACACATTTTTGAGCACAGAACCATATTCAATGCCTCTTACATCGGTAGAGATGTAGGTTTTTAGCATAGGATTGGCAATGCGATCGGCAAAAGACTGGGCAAATTCCAAGTTTTTTGAACCTACGGTCAGGTAGGACAAACGTTCCAACGCCACCTCTTCGGCATGGCAAGGACCGGCAATAACGGCAATATCTTGTGGATCGACACCATAATATTTTACAAAATAGTCGGTCACAATCATATTCTCGTCGGGTACGATACCCTTAATGGCAGAAATAACTTTTTTACCTGTCAACGGCACATTGACTTTCGCCAAATGTCCTTTTAGGAACGGAGATGGCATAGCAAAAACCAGTATATCTGAATTTTTAATCGCCAAATTGATGTTCGAATAAAATTTTATCTTCTTGACATCAAATTGTACACCGGTAAGGTACGATGGATTGCAACCCGTCTGTTTAAACTTTTCTATTTGTTCGGGGCGACGCATGTACCAATGTATACGTTTGCCTCCTTGCATGGCAATTTTGGCTATAGCCGTTGCCCAGCTACCGCCACCCATAATGCAAATACTTGGTGAGTTTGAAAACATGGTACTATTCTTGGGGTTGTTCTTGACTCTTTTGTTGTTTTTCGGGTTTCATTTGCGGGAAGAACAACACTTCTTGAATGGTTGTTT
The DNA here is from genome assembly GCA_017508305.1 of Paludibacteraceae bacterium. Classification (GTDB taxonomy): domain Bacteria; phylum Bacteroidota; class Bacteroidia; order Bacteroidales; family Paludibacteraceae; genus Enterocola. The sequence goes on from JAFVZF010000088.1 coordinate 4,105, forward strand.
GTCCTGTCATTAGCATGACCAAACGGTCCATACCAATACCCATACCCGATGTTGGTGGCATACCGTACTCCAAAGCACGCACAAAGTCCATATCAATAAACATGGCTTCGTCGTCGCCTTTTTCGCTTAAGCGCAATTGTTCTTGGAAACGTTCTAATTGGTCGATAGGGTCGTTTAGCTCCGAGTAAGCATTTGCCAACTCTTTGCCGTTTACCATCAATTCAAAACGTTCTGTCAATTCCGGATTTTCGCGATGACGCTTGCAAAGTGGCGACATTTCGATGGGATAGTCGGTAATAAAGGTAGGTTGAATGTAGTTACCCTCGCATTTTTCGCCAAAGATCTCGTCAATCAACTTGCCTTTGCCCATGGTTTCGTCCACCTCAATGTGCAATTGCTTGCAAACATCGCGTAGCTGCGCTTCGTCCATGCCTGTAATATCAATACCCGTAAAGTCTTTGATGGCCTCGGTCATGGTTTTGCGAGCAAAAGGAGCCTTGAAGCTAATGATGTTATCGCCCATTTTTACTTCGGTGGTACCGTTTACATCCATACAGATTTTTTCGAGCATCTTTTCGGTAAACTCCATCATCCATTTGTAATCCTTGTATGAGATATAAATTTCCATACAAGTAAACTCGGGATTGTGGGTTTTGTCCATGCCCTCGTTGCGGAAGTTTTTAGAAAACTCATATACCCCTTCAAAGCCACCTACAATAAGGCGTTTTA
>JAFVZF010000089.1 GCA_017508305.1 Paludibacteraceae bacterium
CATATTAGGAATCATTAGCAACAAACCTTGCGATGCAGTATAGGTGGTAGTTAGCGCACCTGCTTGCAACGAACCGTGAACTGCACCAGCGGCACCGCCTTCCGATTGCATTTCTTGTACCAAGACTGTTTCGCCAAAGATGTTTTTACGTCCGGCGGCAGCCCATTCGTCTACGTATTCGGCCATGGTGGACGAAGGCGTAATGGGATAGATGGCAGCCACTTCCGAGAACATATACGAGATATGTGCAGCGGCTTGATTTCCATCACATGTTAGAAATTTTTTTTCTTTTGCCATTTGTATTGAAATTAAATGTGAATATTATTGTTTTATGCGGTTAGCCATTCATAGAGGCTAAAAATTCTTCGTTGGATAGGGTCCCTTCGATTCTTGATTTTAAGAATTCCATGGCTTCTACCGAGTTCATATCCGATAAGTGACGACGTAGCACCCACATACGGTTCAGAATGCTTTCTTCTAACAGTAAGTCGTCGCGACGAGTGCCCGATGCCATGATGTCGATGGCGGGGAAAATACGGCGATTGGATAGCTTGCGGTCCAACTGCAACTCCATATTGCCGGTTCCCTTAAATTCTTCGAAAATAACATCGTCCATTTTTGATCCTGTTTCGGTCAATGCGGTAGCAATAATCGTTAAGCTACCACCATTTTCGATGTTACGTGCCGCGCCAAAGAAACGTTTGGGTTTGTGCAATGCGTTGGCATCCACACCGCCCGATAATACTTTGCCTGATGCTGGAGCCGTCGTATTATAGGCACGTGCTAAACGTGTAATAGAATCGAGTAGAATGACAACGTCATGCCCACATTCTACCATGCGTTTGGCTTTTTCGTGTACGATCGATGCTACTTTTACGTGCTTTTCGGCGGGCTCGTCAAAAGTAGAAGAAACGACTTCTGCTTTTACGCTACGTGCCATATCCGTAACCTCTTCCGGACGTTCGTCTATCAGTAAAATAATCATGTACACCTCGGGGTGGTTTTCTAATATGGCATTTGCCAACTCTTTGAGTAACACTGTTTTACCTGTTTTTGGCTGTGCTACTATCAATCCGCGTTGTCCTTTGCCGATAGGACTGAATAAATCTACAATACGGGTGGATAATGTGGCATTCTTTCCGTGGCTAAGATCAAATTTTTCCTCGGGGAAAAGGGGAGTAAGGTGCTCAAAAGGAACACGATCGCGCACAAAAGAGGGGTCGCGTCCATTGATTTTTTCTACTCTTACCAATGGAAAATATTTTTCTCCTTCTTTGGGAGGACGAATGGGACCATCTACCGTATCGCCTGTTTTTAAACCGAACAGCCTGATTTGCGATTGTGATACGTAAATATCATCAGGCGAAGGAAAATAGTCGTATTCAGGTGAACGTAAAAAGCCGTAGCCGTCTTGTACAATTTCCAAAACACCCGTTCCACGAATGATATCGTCAAATTCGTAGGGTTTTTCGCTTGCTTTTTCGATACGTTCTGTTTTTTCTGCTTTTTCTTGGCGAGCTAATTTGTCGGCAATAGTTTCCATTTTAACCACTTGCATTTCTGCATTTTCGGTGGGTGTATTTTGAGCTATTGCTTCGTCAGAAGTAATTGGCACCGCTTCTTCTGCTACTTTTTTTCTTCTACCTCTGCCGGCTTTAACGGTAATCTCTGTGGATTCGACAGCAGTAGGTTCTGTCAAAGTGGAAGTAGGGGTGGCGGCATCCGGTAGTTCTACTTTTTCGGTAGTACGTTTAATTCTTTCGCGTTTTTTCTTTACAACAACTTCTTCGGCCATAAAAATTGGTTTTGCTTGATGCAAAAGAGGAATAATGATTACTAGTTTTGGATAGGAGCAAGAACAGTAGTTAGGTTCTTGCTTACAGAGTATGCAAAATTAAAAATAAAATTATCAATCACCAAAAATTGGGATAAAAAAAGGCAGCCCGAAGGATGCCTTTTTTACAATATTGCTACAATCTGTTGGATTGTCTATTTGTTCTTACTTTTTGATTATTTTTTGTACCGCTTTTTCGCCGTTGGTAAATAGAATGTCAACCAAGTACAAAGAGGGAGCAAGTCCGCTTAAGTCAAATTGGTTCGAGTTGAAGTTGGCTACGGTTATACCACTTAAGTTTTTGACGGTAACATCGCTAACTTCCTTGTCGCTTAATATGGTAGCGGTGCTGTTGGTTGGGTTGGGATAGATGCTTACGTAAGAAACGCCTACTTCGTCAATGTCTACGGTGGTGCCGCCTGTTGGACAGTTGGTTCCTGCGCCAATGTACATACTATCGTTTTGGTACATCATTTTGATGTAGAAATTATAGCATCCGTCTACATTACAAGTAACAAAGTCTTCGCCTGCTGTAAAGTTGGCGTATTCGCCGTACGATTCAATGGCCATTACCCAGCCCGCTTCGTTGTTTAGGTCGTAGGCAACAAAGGTATCGCCTTTTTTGAGTTGAACGGCTACCATAAACTCATCGTGGTCGGAGTGAGCCGATTTGCCCATGTAGGTAGCTTTGTGGTCTACCTTTCCGTTAACGCGAATAGAATAGCTGTATTCGGTAGCTAAGTTGCCGCCCGTATTGCCACTGTCATCGCCAGAGTCAGAACCGCCACCCGAGCAGTTGGTGCCTGCGCCGATGTACATAATGTCCTGTTCGTACAGCATTTTGATGTAGAAATCGTAGCAACCGGTTTTGTTACAAGTTACGCTTTTTGAGCCTGCTGTAAAGTTGGCAGATTCGCCACCATCTTCAATTTTCATCACCCAAGCAGCGTTGTTTACAAGGTCGTAGGTTTCGAAGGTGTCGCCAGCATTTAATTTTACAGATACTTTGTATTCTTCGTGTTCAGAAAATTGAGCTTTGCCCATGTATGTGGCTTCGTAGTTGGTGGTGCCGTTTACGCGAATAGCATAGCTATAGCTGGTTACTCCACCTGTGTTGCCGCTGTCGTCTCCACCTGTATTGCCGCCACCATTATCATCTGGAAGAACAACCTCGCTGCTGGTATAGTATGCCCAGCCTGAACCGCTACATGCTTCGGTGTAGCCATCGGGTATGCCAGACCACGAACCGACGCGGCAGATGAGGGTGCCTTTGGTGCCTCTGGCAGTAGATTGATAGTAGCCGCTGGTGTTATCTACGGTAACGTCAGAGTTGCTATTTACCCCCATTGCTTTACGGATTGTAATCATTTTTTTGATAGCCGCTTTGTTGCTTTTCCAGTGTTTCCAGAATACGCAAGGGATACCGGCTGCCGAAAGCATAATCGCATTGGCTTGTTCAATGTTTCCTTTGTATTCCCAAGGCCATTCGTGGGGAGTAGCCGTGTCGTGGTTGTCGATAAAGGTAACTGCGTATTGACGCATGCCGGCGTTGTGAATCAAACCGGCAGGACGTTTGGTTTGACCATCCATCCAAGCTAATTTGCCATAGTTGCTGCCGCCACCCCAATCGTAGATAGCTTGTTTAAAGCAAAAGTCGAATACCAACGATGTTTTGCCGGTGCCGTTAACCCAACCTGCCAAAGCGTCGTAGTTGGATTGGTAAAACTCACCTACCGAAAAGTAAGGTTTGGTGGCGGTATTGTATTCTTTGGTGTATTTTGGGTCGTAACCCTTAACAAGGTCGTAACGGAATCCGTCAAATTTTAAGACGGTGCCTTTTAGCCAATTGAGATAAGCTTTTACAGCGTCTCTAACTTCGTTTTTGCTGTGAGCCAAGTCGCGAGCAGCAGCATAACCACCCCACATATCGCCTTGTACATTCCATTTGTAGTCGTAGTCGGTGCACGAACTATTGCTGTTTTCGTCGTCTTTGGTGATGCAGCTGTTAGGAATTTTTTTCTTTCCGTACGAACCGAAGTCATCCATGGGGAAATCACCAGCAGCACTATTGCCGGCACGGTGGTTGATTACAATATCGGCGATTACTTTACAATCTTTTGCGTGTAGAGCAGTAATAAGATCAATTAATTCATTGATGTCACCCCAAGAAGAGTTAAGATCGGACCATTTCCATGGGTGGTACCCCATGTTCATATTACCGCCGCCTTCGGCTGCAGATGCAGGTGGAAGCCAAACCAAGTCGAAAGTTTCGCCAATTTCGGCAGCTTGGCTCTCTAATTGTGTCCACTTGGTTTCGCTGTGCGAGTTCCAGTAGAATGCTTGAAGCATAACGTCCTCGCTGGCAAGGGGTACCTGTGCAAACAATGTACAGATGCTTGCAGCCCATACTCCCATTAAGAAAGCAAATTTTTTCATAGAATAAAAATATTTAGGGTTTATGATATGCACATAATCGTTGCAAAGTTACGAAGAATATCCGAAACCTGCAAACGATATAGGAAGTTTAACGTTTTTGCTTAGTTGTTGAATCGACGAGTGACGAGCGACAAGCGACAAGTCCTTAATACTTTACATCGGTTAGGTACAGTGCATGTGCGGGGGCAGAGGTGCCGGCTTTGCCACGATTTTTGCTTTCGATGATGCGTTTAAAATCGTCGATGGTAATTTTTTGTGTACCCACTTGTAGTAATGTTCCTACAATGGCGCGTACCATGTTGCGTAAAAAGCGGTTGGCTGTAATGGTAAATACCCATCTGTGCTCGTCGATTTGCGTCCATAGGGCGTGGGTGATGGTGCAATTGTTGGTTTTTACGTCGGTGTGTAGTTTGCTAAAGCTGGTAAAGTCAATGTAGTCAAATAGCATTTTGGCAGCTTCGTTCATCAAATCAAACCGTATAGTAGGGGATACTTGTAGGCTTTGTGTACTAATAAAGGCATCTTTATGGGTATGCACGTGGTATTGGTAGGTGCGCGTGATGGCATCAAAGCGTGCATGCAAATGGTCTGCCACTTGCGCTATTTTAAAAACAGCAATGTCGGCAGGCAGGTATACATTGAGGCGTTTTACCAAGTGCTCGGTATCAAAAGTGGCATCGGTATCAAAATGAGCAGTCATATAACGAGCATGTACACCGGCATCGGTGCGTCCTGCACCGGTTAAGGCAACGGTCGTACGCATAAGGGTACTCATGGCGTCCTCTAATGTTTCCTGTACGCTATTGCCGTTGGGTTGGCGTTGCCATCCGTGGTAAGCGGCTCCGTTGTATTGAAAATAGATAAAATACCTGCTCATATTGTTTGTCACTGTTCGAAATTATTCAATGCGCAGCATTGAATAATTAGGACTATTCGATTAAACGCCTAAATATCGATTAATCGATTATTCAGGCTTCGCCTTCATGATTTTGCTCCCGCTCGGCAATGATTAAGCAAGCTTATCATTGCTCTCACTTACTCGCAAAATTCGCCGATTAGTCGATTAGTCAAAAACTAAATTGTCCCTACGCAATGGATAGTTGTTCCTAAACGATTCAAATAGTTCGGGATGGGCTTTTAGGGCGTCGCTTTCGGCTTGTACACAATAGGCGATGCCTTTTTTGCCGGGTATGGTGATGTTAATTTCTTTTTTGATGTCAAAAAAACGGCAGAGTGCTGCTGCTGCCATGCGTGTGCCATTTGCTTTTCCGTCTACCGAATAACCGGCTATATGGGGCGTCCCAATCAATACCTTGTCAAGTAACGGGAGCGAAATGTTAGGTTCGTTTTCCCAACAATCCAATACCACATTGCCGGTATAGTCGAGTAGGGCTTGTGTGTCGCACACTTCGCCTCTGGCGGCATTGATGATTAGTGGTGTGCGCGTACAATTACGTAGAAAATCGGCATTTACCATGTGATAAGTGTCCGATGCCAATGGAACATGAAAGGTAATAATGTCGCATTGCTGTTGCAATTCACTAAGGGGCAAAAACGGTATGTTGGGCTCGTTTTTGGCTCGTGGAGGGTCGTTTAATAAAACTGTCATACCCAAATTATGCGCCATTTTGGCAACTCGGCTACCTACGTTACCCACGCCTACAATGCCAAGCTTCTTAGCCGATAGACCCTCCGGAAACAAGGTGGTTAAAACGGCATACATGTAATTGACGACACTATTGGCATTGCATCCCGGGCAATTGGTCCATGTGATGCCGCTATAATCGCAGTAGTTGGTGTCGATGTGATCGTAACCAATGGTGGCTGTGGCGATAAACCGAACGTTACTGCCTTTTAATAGGTCGGCGTTGCATTTGGTTCGTGTACGAATAATCAAAGCATCAGCCTCTTTAATGGCATCGGCATCGATGGCATCGGGCGATAGGTATACCACATCGGCTACATCGTCCAAAAGCCCTTTTAAAAATGGTATGTATGCGTCGGCTACTATTCTCATTGTTCGGATATGGGCGCCATCGATGTACTGTCGTTGGGCATTATACTATCTGTGAGTGTAATGAGTGTGCTGTCGTTGTACCACGAATAGGTGCGTAACAAACTATCGTATTGCGCTACAAAGGTGCTGTCTTTTAGCA
>JAFVZF010000090.1 GCA_017508305.1 Paludibacteraceae bacterium
CCGCCAACCAATGCCACAACTGCAACTGCATGGATGTAACCAAAGGATAATCATACGCCAACTGCTGTATCGCTTTGCATTTTACCCCTTTTGGAGCATCTATTTGCAACCTATCTACCACCCCATAGTGGAACTTGCTTTTGCCCAAAGGCACACGCACCAAACTACCCACCTGTACGTGTAACGTAGAGGGAATGGCATAGGTATAGCCATCTACCGCAAGCGGCAAGATAACATGGGCGTATTGAGTTGAAGTGGACATAGCGAAACAAAGGTAATATATTTTTTGACTAATCGACTAAACGATTAAACGATTAAACAAATAATTGTACCTTTGTGGAGAATTTAGGGAATGAAAAGATGAAGCAGTGTCTAAAAAATTGGTCGCTACCGCTTACCATGCTATTGGGGATATGCTTGTACCTAATAGCACACGCCTTGCATTTGCCCGATGCGGTAAAAACCAACATCAACGCCGGCATTAAAATAGTGCAACCGGTGCTTATTTTTTGCATGCTGTACCTGTCGTTTTGCAAAATCGATTTTAACCAGCTGCGTTTGCGACCATGGCATGGCTACCTCTTACTTTTTCAGATAGGCATGATGGGGCTGCTATCGGTAGTGCTTCGCTATATGCCCCACTCCAACCTGTTTATCATAATAGAATGTTTGTTGGCATGTATTATTTGCCCGACAGCCACCGCATCGGTGGTAATTGTCGAAAAACTAAAGGGCAATACGGCTACCTTGTTAATGTATAATATTTTGATCAATTTATCGGTTGCCTTGACCGTTCCGGTGTTTATCCCGATTTTTATGCAGGGCGAAATAGGTTTTGCCGAAACTTTTCGCGCCATTGTAGCCCAAGTATGCCCTGTACTTATGATTCCACTGATATTGGCACGCCTAACCAATCAGTTTTTGCCCAAATTACGCGATAAAATCAGAGAAGTAAAAGACCTTGCTTTTTATTTATGGATTGTAGCGGTTGCCCTTGCCATGGCAACCGCTACTCGTGCTTTTGCGCACACCAACATGGATGCCTATACACTATTGGGTATTATGGCAATAACTGCAACAGCCTGCCTGATGCAATTTTTATTGGCAGGAAAATTGGCAAACCTTTTGGCGATAGCATCAGTGCCGGTCAAGCCTTAGGACAAAAAAATACCGTTTTTGTTATTTGGCTTGCCTACACCTTTATGGACCCCATTTGCGCCGTAGCCGGAGGTTTTTACAGCATCTGGCACAATACGGTTAATTCGTGGCAGTTGTATCGGCAGAATAAACTTGAATAGAAAGATTATTTTCTATAAAGCTATCAATCTAATGTTTTTTTATTTTTTTTACCGTATGCTTTAACTTGCCTATAAAGAAATTTAATTCTAATGTCGATTCTGTCTCTGAGGTTTCTAATTCTGGCATTACAAGTTCTGACAAGGTATCTCCAAAACGTTTAATCATAGAGTTTGAGTTTTCTGACTCCTTTTCATCATGCAATTTAACAAGTTCACGCTTTAAATATCTTACCTTTGTAAATGTTTCTATTATTGCAAAAGTTACCTCTAATGCTGACTTGCTTTTAAGGATAGTTGCTAACATATACAATCCTTTCTCAGTAAAAACTTTTGGGCATGATCTGCTCTTTGAAGAAATTTTTGTGGTCGAAAATTTCGTCCGCAAAAATTCAACTTCCTCCTTCGTCAACATAAACATATAATCCTTGGGAAACTTGTCTGGGTTATTACGAACTGCCTCATTTATCCGTTTGGTCTCTACTCCATATAAAGAACCTACGTCAGCATCAGATATAACATAAACATCTCTAATTAAAACGATGCATTCTTGTACTTTACTTAATAATTTAAAGTCAAGAATCGTCATTTTCTTATTCACACATACGGATTCTTTCTTTTCTAAATTTCTTTGAATTGGCGACACTGCATTGCCTTGTGAGTTTTTTTTAGCCATAAAGATTAAAAATTTAAGATGTACTATTACTGTTACCTTATTAGTAGTGTGGCAACTAATGATGCAAAGGTAATATTTTTTGCCTGTATAGAAAACAAAAAAGGAACGAAATTGCTTTCGTTCCTTTTTTTGCATCGATTCACCGATTTATCGGTTTGCCGATTTTTTAATGCGCACCGCAGTGCGCATTGTATTATCCGCCAAAGTCGTCGAAGTGGATCATGTCTTTTTCTACGCCAAGGCTGTCTAACAAATCAAGCACGGTTTTTGCCATCATTGGAGGACCGCATAGGTAGTATTCGATTTCTTCGGGTTCTTCGTGTTGTTTTAAGTAGGTATCGCCCATAACCGGTGCAATAAAGCCGGCGGTATACTTGATACCCAATTTGTCGGCTTTGGGGTCTGGACGGTCGAGCGCCAAATGGAAGTGGAAGTTGGGGAATTCTTTTTCCAATTCCAAAAAGTCTTCCAAGAAGAACACCTCATCGATAGCACGTGCGCCGTAGAAATAGTGCATTTCGCGGTCGCGTGTATTAAGGGTTTTAAGCATGTGCATGATTTGTGCACGTAGGGGAGCCATACCGGCACCACCACCAACCCAAATCATTTCGCGTTTGCTGTCAAATTCGGGGTGGAAATCGCCATAAGGGCCACTCATAATTACTTTATCGCCGGGTTTTAGCGAGAAAATATAGGTAGAAGCAATACCACAAGGGACATCCATAAAACCGGGACCTTGATCTTTTGGTTTAAATGGAGGAGTAGCGATACGTACGGTTAGGGTAATAATATCGCCTTCGTCGGGATAGTTAGCCATTGAGTAAGCACGAATGGTTTGTTCGGTATTTTTTTGTTTTAGGTTAAACAAACCAAAGTTTTCCCAAGCTGGAACGTACAAATCGCCAATCAACGAACGGTCAAAGTCTGCATAGTTCAAATCGTATTCGGGAATAACAATTTGCGCATACGAACCGGGGATAAAATCCATGTGCTCGCCTGCCGGCAATTTTACCTTAAATTCTTTGATAAAGGTGGCCACGTTGCGGTTAGATATAACTTCGCATTCCCATTCTTTTACTCCAAGAACAGATTCGGGCACTTTGACACTCAAATCGCCTTTTACTTTTACTTGGCAACCCAAGCGCCAATTGTCTTTAATTTGTTTACGACTAAAGTGAACGGCTTCGGTGGGCAGAATTTCGCCACCGCCTTCGGTTACTTGGCAACGGCATTGACCGCAAGAGCCTTTACCGCCACATGCAGAGGGCAAGAACACACCTTCTACTGCCATGGTGCCCAAAAGAGTACCTCCAGAGGCAACTTCCATGGTTTTTTCGCCATTTAGGGTTACCTTAACAGGACCAGAAGGCGACAAATAACGTTTGGCTACCAACAGCAAAATAACCATTACAAGGATAATACCAAGGAATACTGCAATACTGATTCCTATCATTGTCATATTGATTGCTAATAACATAGTTATTGTCCTTTCTTAAATTTTTAATCCAGAGAAACACATAAATGCCAAGGCCATTAAGCCTACGGTAATAAAGGTAATACCTAAACCACGCAAAGGTTTGGGAACATCGCTGTATGCCATTTTTTCGCGAATAGCAGCCAAGCACACAATGGCAATAAGCCAACCGATACCAGAACCTAAGGCATAAACAGTAGCCTCACCTACGTTTATAAACTCACGTTGTTGCATAAACAAACTGGCACCCATGATGGCGCAGTTTACTGCAATAAGAGGCAAGAATATACCCAACGATGCATAAAGCGAAGGTGAGAAACGTTCTACCACCATTTCGACCAATTGCACAATGGCTGCGATAATTGCAATAAACAGGATAAAACTCAAAAAACTTAAGTCTACCCCTTCTGCCAACACATTGGCTTTTAGTACGTAGTTTTCTAACAAATAGTTTACAGGAACGGTAATCAATAGTACAAAAATAACCGCTACACCTAAACCAAATGCCGTTTTTACATTCTTAGATACAGCCAAATACGAGCACATACCCAAGAAATAGGCAAATATCATGTTGTCGACAAAAATCGACTTAACAAATAAACTTAATAGATTTTCCATGATGTTATTCTAAATTTATGGGTTGTTAATCGTTTAACTCTGGATTTTTGGCACGTTGGAACCAAATAATGCAACCCAACAAAACAAGGGCCATGGGCGGCATAAGCATCAACCCATTGTTCATGTAACCCAATTCGTACACACAATCGGGAATTACTTTAAAGCCTAACAACGTACCTGCACTAAACAATTCGCGCACAAAGGCAACCACTACCAAAATAGCTGCATAGCCAAATCCGTTACCTAAACCATCAAGGAACGATTCCCAAGGACCATTTGCCATAGCAAACGCTTCTAAACGCCCCATAAGGATACAGTTGGTAATAATAAGACCTACGTATACTGATAGTTGCACACTGACATCGTACGCAAACGCCTTTAGAACTTCACTAACAATGGTTACCAATGCTGCTACCACCACCAATTGTACAATAATACGTATACGATTGGGAATGGTGTTACGAAGCAAAGACACCACCAAGTTGGCTACTGCCACAATAATGGTTACAGACAAGCCCATTACCAAAGCAGGCTCCAACTTAACCGTTACTGCCAACGCCGAACAAATACCCAACACCTGCATGGTAACAGGGTTGTTCATCCATATCGGAGAAAAGAATGTTTCGCGATTTTCTTTTGAAAATAAACTCATTGTCTATCCCTCCTTATTGTTTTAAAAAATTAACATATTGTCCCAAACCATCTTTCAACATGGCATCTACCCCTTGCGAGGTAATAGTACCACCCGAAATACCGTTTACATAATCGCGCGATTCGTCGACTTTACTGGGTTTTACAATGGCAATGGAAGTAAATTCTCCATTACGTGTAATGTGTTTGGGCGATGCGGTAAATTGACTTTGGAAAGGTTCTGCTGCAATTTCTGCACCCAAACCGGGGGTTTCGCCTGCATGCGAAAAATAAACACCATAAATGGTAGACTTATCATCGTTTAAGGCAATATATCCCCAAATTGGTCCCCATAGACCGGCACCATACACCGGCAACACGTATTTGGTTGCTCCCTCTATTTGGCATACAAATAAAGGCAGATTACGTTGTTCCAATGGTTTTGCATTTTCTATTTTGGAGTCGATAGCAAAAGCTCCTGTTTCGGCTTTGATAGCACCATCTGCCGACAAAAGAGGTTCTTGTTTTACTATTTCGCTGTACAATTGTGCCACGTCGGCACCTTCCATGTTTACATTTAGAGCCGAAAGAATTTGTTTTTTCTTATCCAACTCTACATTTTCGTTTTGTTTATCTTTTAGCGAAGACGAAACAAACGCTAGCAAGAAAGCCACGATAACTACCATGACCGATGCATATACAATGGTATAAGTATTACTGTTAGTATTCATGGTATTATTATTTAAGAGTTAATAGCTTTAGTAGCACGTTTGGCACGCTTAGAGATGTTGCGCTGTACCACCAAATAGTCGAACAAAGGAGCAAATACGTTACCAAACAAAATGGCAAGCATCATGCCTTC
>JAFVZF010000091.1 GCA_017508305.1 Paludibacteraceae bacterium
GCTCGCAACTTTGTCTCTGTCTTAATGACGTTATCCGCCAACGATAGCATCGTACTTGTTTCTGCCTCTGTAATTGAGCCTACACTGCGTAACGAATCCAACAAACCATACTCTTTTTGTACTACATCGTACGATTGTTTTAGAATAGTGATACGATCGTTGTATTTTTCTTGTACCCACGCATCCTTGTTTAAATAATTCAATACCGCTTGACGTGTGGTTATGTTTGCAGGCAAACTTTTGGTAACTACTTGCAAACACAATTTATGCGGTTCGATCAACTCGTGATTTTCTTGCCACTGGCCTTTATAATCGGGCACATACAGACCAGATATTTCTTTGGATTTTAATAAAAAATAGGACGAAACACTCACCCATTCGCCGGCAACTTCGGGCGAAATACCCAACACTTGTGCTCGTTCTTCTTGCGAAAGCGTATTGAGCAAATCAATTTTATTGATCAAATCGGTAGGCAAATCGATGGCGTAATACACGTTCATTTCGCTGCTATAGTTAGAAGGAACGATACGTTTAACATACATGTTTATTCCAACTCCGACAATGGCTGCCACTAACAAAACATACCATTTTTGCAAGGCAAATCGAAATAGATAAACAAAGGGATTCCAAACATATTGCACCCATACCCCCCAACAGAAGCGTATTAAATCAATCAAATCATACTCTTTTTGTTCCATATATAATCACTATTTAGCGTAATTTTAAGCGTTTGCCTACGACTGCTTTTTGGGTATACTCCATGCCGTTTAAATCGTACAGGCTGTGCAATCGTATACCATATAGCTGAGAAATATCGTGCATCGATTCCCCTTCTTGCACCACATGCACTCCTTTGCCTTTTTCTACGGTTTTCTTTTTGCGTTGCAAGTAAACAATTTCGCCTTCGTTAGGCTGACGGGTCTTTCTATCCACGTCGTTGTACGAACAAACCAAGCCAAACGGAATTTTGTGCGCCTTGGCGATGGTGTAGTACGACTCCCCTTTTTGCACATAGACAAATTTTAGTCCGGAGGTGTTTTTTTGCGGTGTTTGCTTTACAGGAGTCTGTACAACAGGCGATACTATGGTATAGGCTTGCACATCGTATTGATGCAGGTTATTTTCTTCGATAAGTGCGATAAGGCGCTTGGCATAGTTGGGATCGGTAGCATAGCCGGCTTGTTTTAGCCCTTTTGCCCATGCCTTGTAATCGGTTTTATCCAACTCAAACAAGAACGAGTAACGTGTCCTGTTTTTTAAAAACAAGGAGTGGTCAATAAACGACTCTTCGGGACGATCGTACTTTCTGAAGCACTCGTTTTTTTTATCGTCATCATGATACACTTTTTCGCCCTCCCAATCGTTGTGGCACTTGATACCAAAGTGGTTATTGGCTTTTACTGCCAACTCTGATTTACCTACTCCCGACTCTAAAATACCCTGCGCCAAGGTAATGCTGGCAGGTATACCGTAATCGTTCATTTCGCGCATGGCAATGTCTTTATAGCGTTCGATGTAGGCGTCGTATTGAGCAAATAGTGGAGAGGCTAAAAAGAGGAATGAAAATAGTATATAAAAAGAAGCTGTTTTTTTCATAAAAGTTTGGTTTAGTGTCGCAAAAGTAGTGTTTTTTTGCGATATTTAGAATAGTTTTCTTGTGATTTTATCGAAATTGGGCTACTTTTGCAGTATATAGCCATGGAGACAAAACCTTTTTCATCCTTACAGGCATGGGAAAAAGAGCTGATTACAGCTGCCCAACAAGCCACTAATACATCGTACGCTCCCTACTCGCATTTTCAGGTAGGAGCCGCTGTGCTGTTAAGCGACGGAAACATCATCAAAGGCTCGAACCAAGAAAACAGGGCATACGGTTCTTGCATCTGCGCCGAAAGAGTGGCGCTACTATACGCCACTGCCAATCATGCCAACACTCCTCCTATTGCCATTGCTATTGCCGCCACCCATCAGGGAGATTTTACAAAACAACCTGTTACACCCTGTGGAGAGTGCCGACAAGTTTTTATCGAAATGCAAGAAAGGTTTAACACTCCTCTTCAGGTACTAATGTATGGAGTTGACACCTGCTACATCGTACGAGACGCCAAACAGTTGCTACCGCTTGCTTTTTAAGCCTTATAGTTGATGGTAGGATTAAAACACATAGATCGATATATTTTAAAGAATTTCTTTAAAACGTTTATCATTACGTTTGTTGCCAGCATTTTTATACTGGTAATGCAATTTGTGTTTCACAATATTGACGATTTGGTAGGCAAAGGTGTTGGATTTGGCGTTTTGGGCGAATTTTTCTTTTATGCGTGCCTTACATTGGTACCCTTATCCCTGCCACTATCCATACTAATGGGGTCGCTCATGACTTTTGGCAACTTGGGCGAGCGTTTGGAATTATTGGCGATGAAAGCCGCAGGCATTTCGCTGTTTCGCATCATGCGATCGCTTATTTTTACCATCGCCTTGATGGCCGTTGCCAGCTTTTACTTTTCGGATTACGTGTTGCCCCATGCCCAAGTGAGAATGTGGACATTGGTATTTTCTCTGCGCGAAAAATCGCCCGAGTTAAACATACCCGAAGGTGCTTTCTACAACGGCATCACCGGCAGAAACATTTACGTAGGCAGCAAAAGCAATAAGATGTTGCGCGATGTAATTATTTACGATTTTTCCAATGGATTTCATAATACCACCATCACGTTGGCTGACACCGGCTACATTAGCATGAGTGCCAACAAGCAACAACTGCTACTGCGACTACACAATGGCGAAACTTTTGAGCACCTACAACAAGGAGATGTCTCTAAAAAAGACACAGATATCATCCCTTATCGTCGCGAAACCTTTGGCCGCAAAGAACTACTCATTGATTACGATGCCAACTTTAACGAAATGAACTCCGACTTTTTAGAGGGGCAATACGTTAGCAAAAATACCATCGAATTAGAACACGCTACCGATTCTATTGACAAAAAAATTACTGCACTCAAAGAAAATCAGCGCACACAACTTCTCACTACCACCTACTTTAACAAAAATAATTTAGGTACAGATAATGCCATTGATACCTCTCAATACATAGCAGACAAGCCGACAGAAGATTTTTATCAAAGGTACACCAAGCTAAGTGAGTCTGCCCAAAAACGCGTTATCAATGCTGCACTTGCCCATGTTCGGCTTATTCAGAGTGAAAGTATAGCCAGCAACAACGACTTAAATTGGCTCCACACGGAAAAACGCAGGCACTCTATCGAATGGCACAAACGACATTCGCTCCCGTTTGCCTGTTTGGTTTTCTTATTTATCGGAGCACCTCTTGGTGCCATTATCCGAAAGGGAGGCATGGGCATGCCTTTAGTACTATCGACGTTGCTATTTATTACCTACTACATCATTGATAATACAGGATACAAAATGGCGCGCGAAGGCATTTGGGAAACTTGGCAGGGAATGTGGTTAAGTGCTTTTGTTTTGCTCCCTATTGGTATTATCTTAACCATTATGGCAGCGACAGACTCTACTGTAATGAATGGAGAATCGTACAAAAACGCAATAAAAATCTTTTTTAGCAAAAAAAATCCTATCTTTGCATACTTAAAACGTAACAAATAATACAGCATGCTATTAAATACCATAGAAGAAGCTTTAGTAGACTTTAAAGAAGGAAAGTTTTTGATTGTTGTCGATGACGAAGATCGCGAAAACGAAGGCGATTTTATCATTGCTGCAGAGAAAATAACACCTGAGGCCGTTAATTTTATGCTTAAAAATGGTCGCGGTGTACTGTGCGCTCCCATTACAGAAGAACGTTGCAAGGAGTTGGAACTCAACAAACAAGTAGACAACAACACTTCTATTTTGGGCACCCCTTTTACTATTACCATCGACAAGATTGAGGGATGTACCACCGGTGTTTCAGCAGCCGACAGAGCTGCTACCATACGGGCATTAGCCGACCCCACCTCCACTCCTCAAACCTTTGGCAGACCGGGACACATCAATCCCCTTTATGCCAAACAAAAGGGAGTTTTACGCAGAGCCGGGCACACAGAAGCTGCCATAGACTTGGCTCGCTTATCGGGGTTGTATCCTGCAGCTGCCCTCATCGAAATTATGAACGAGGATGGTACCATGGCACGTATGCCGGATTTACAAAAGGTGGCACAACAATTTGGCATCAAGATTATTACCATTAAGGATTTGATTGCCTATCGCATGAAAATGGAGTCTATTGTCGAAAAAGGGGTTGAAGTTCATCTTCCTACCAACCATGGTGATTTTAACTTGATTCCTTTCCGCCAACTTTCCAATGGACAAGAGCACATTGTGTTAAAAAAGGGTACATGGAAAGAAGACGAACCTATTTTGGTGCGCGTACATTCTTCTTGCGCTACCGGCGATATTTTTGGTTCGCTTCGCTGCGAATGTGGCGAGCAGCTACACAAAGCCATGGAAATGATTGAACAAGAAGGCAAAGGTGTAATTGTTTACATGAACCAAGAAGGCAGAGGCATTGGTTTGATGAACAAAATAAAAGCGTATGCCCTGCAAGAACAAGGCATGGACACCGTAGATGCCAACATTCACTTGGGATTTGATGCTGACGAACGTGATTACGGCGTTGGTGCCAATATATTGCGCGAAATTGGTGTAAGCAAAATGCGACTTATTACCAATAATCCTGTTAAACGAATTGGGTTAGAAGGGTACGGATTAGAAATTGTAGAGAACATTCCCATTGAGGTGGGAATCAATCCTTATAACGAAAAATACATGCGCACCAAAAAAGAACGCATGGGACATAATTTGAAACTGTAAAACTGTCACTTGTGGATAATTGATAGTAAACAAAAAAAGTAGCGAAGTGAATACTTCGCTACTTTTTTTTGTGGTTTGTTGTCTATTTAGTAGGCAACCTTTTTGGTTACTTTAGCGCCTTGGCGCTCTATGTAGATTTGGCCTTTTACTGGTTCGGCAATCTTAACACCCATTAGGTTGTAGTATTCTACAGGAGCATTATCAGCTACTATATCTTCAACATCCGTTGTACCGCCGCCTTCTGGTGCAGACAATAATTTACCAATACGTACAGGAGCGTAGGTAATAATGTCTTCGTCTTCTTTTTCGTTACTGGTAGAAACGTCTATCGTATGTTTCCTTTTTGCATTATCAAAGTAAGAAGGATCGTATGGAGTTCCACCCACAGGGCTAGAACCATATATATCGACAAACATGATACCAATTCCGAATTCTTCAATATAATCGGCTGTAATGCCTAATTCAGAAAGTGGGAATATCCATTCATAAAAGGTATGATCGGAATCTTTGGTTTGCGATTTAACATTTGTAAATCCTGTCTCTCCCTTCAAGACACTGGGATTGTATTCAAAGTTTGATTGGCCATAAATAGCAGTGATAGAGGGCAACAAGCCATCCGCGCAACCGTATTTAATACCCTTAGGACTCTTACAATAGGCCCCGTCGTAACTAGCATGTCCATCCGGAGTTGAAAAGAACAAGCCAGGCGTTCCTACACCAGGTTGGGTAGAACCAATCCAGATTGCATCCACGCCATTATTAAATTTAGCACCGGGTTGGGTGGTTCCATTCCAGATAGCACCTTTTCCATTGATATAACCATCAAATTGTTTTACGGGATTTAAATCGAACGCCCACATCAAACGACCATCCATGTTGTAAGGTTTCGATTCTGTAGGTTGTTTTCCATCGCCATATAAATCCCAAACAGTATATACCAATTGTACGCCTAAATATAAGTTCTTATCATCATAGGCAGCATAAATAGCATACGAGTCAACAATAGGACGTTCGTGTTTGCCATAGATAGCTTGACAAACATCACGTGCCACACCTTGGGCAACGACATCCGAAGCATCCCAGTGTGTCAATGCCTTAGTTGCTTTGATACGATACGAAAGCGTCGCATCAAATTACATATCAATGGTTTTACGAGTTCCTTTTTGACCATTGGGATTGATGGTATAGTACTTTGTCGTAAGATTTTGTCCAGAGACTACCTCGCCAGGTTCTGGCATTTTATTGTAGGTATATGTTTGTGCCGTTTGTTTGTCACCAGAAACGGCAAGCACTTTTAAGGTCGTTGTCTCGGTAAAGATTAACGCCTCGGTATATACGCTCGATGAAGTGGTTGGAGTTGAGCCATCTGTTGTATAATAGATAGTTGCATCAAGTGTAGCCGACAAGGTTACCGCAAATTCATCTTTAAAAATATTGCCAGAAGCAGGAGATGCTGTTATAATAGGAAGGGCTGGATCTGAGTCAGAACCATCTTGGTGATAGATAAATTTATCTTTATACTCCAAGTCATCACCACCAATCTTATTATCCCCCTCGTGAATAATAATTTCAAGCGGAACTTGTTTGCCAGCAGGTACTTCCCAATACCACATTCCATCTTTCTTTACCATGTTATCGCCAGGCCAAGCAGTTGCCGTGGTACAATTGACTTTGTCACTTACCCAAGCCCAAACTTGTGGTTGTGTAAATTCGGTACCATCAAAATACACGTAATGCTCTGCCTCTGCATACACAGTGAGCGTACTCATAGCCAATAAAAAGGCTACACAGATTTTTGTAAAAAACTTCATTGTATTATAATTTTAAGTTGTGTTTGAATTAGCCAAATATAAGGTTTACTTCGGGGGTTAGTTCAATTTCGAATTTTTCGCGAACCGACTGACGAATACTATCAGATAGATTGATGATATCCAACCCATTGGCGCCACCTTTGTTGATAAGCACCAACGCCTGACTGCCGTGCACAGCCACTTTGCCTACCGATTTGCCTTTCCAACCGCATTGTTCTATCAACCAACCTGCAGGAATCTTAAAGGTCCCGTCGTGTAAATCGTAAAAGGGCATATCGGGATATTGCTGCTGCAATTTTGCAAAATGGTTTTGATCGACCACCGGATTAAGGAAGAAACTACCTGCATTGCCCAACACTTTCGGTTCGGGCAACTTGCGTTGGCGTATGGCAACAACGGCTTGGCGCACCTCGTGTATGGTTGGTTCGGGGTATTTTTTGATTTCTTCTGCCAAACTTCCGTAATTCACATGCAACCGAGGAGACCTATTCAGTTTAAACCAAACAGCAGTGACAATGTATTTTCCTTTTAACTCGCGTTTAAAAATGCTATCGCGATAGGCAAACTTGCATTCCGGATTGGTAAAAATTCTTTTTTCACCTGTGGCAACATCGATGCACTCTACCTTGTATATAACATCTTTCACCTCCACACCATACGCACCTATATTTTGCACAGGCGTAGCCCCTACCTCACCCGGAATAAGCGATAAGTTTTCTACACCTCCGTAATTTTTAGCCACGCAATACGCCACAAAATCATCCCACACAACCCCGGAGCCCACCTTGACAAACACATCGCTGTCGGTTACATTTTTTACTTCGATGCCCATAATGTGTGAATGCAAAATAACTCCTTGGTAGTTACCGATAAAAAGCAGGTTACTTCCCCCTCCTATGTGCAGAAACTTATTTTCTTTGAGCAAGTCCAACTGCAATAGCTGCACCAATTCTTCTTCGCTATCGTATTCGACCAAGTACGAAGCATCCACATCTATTCCAAATGTATTATAAGGAAGTAAAGAATGATTTTCGTAGGTTTTCATAACATCTTATTTTAGTAAGGTAAAATTAGCTTTTTCTGGCATCATTTCCAAAATTTAAAGCCAAATAGTCAATTAAATGTTGATAAAAGATACAAGAAACCTGTTGGGGTTGCAACATCGTATTGTGCCATAGCAACACCAATTCGCCACCATGATGTGCCACTTGTTCTACCATCGAAATGGCATACTGCCATGCCTGCTCAAAAGACAGTTTCATATAACCAAACAATGTAGCATCCATGATAGTAAGCGGATGTAGCTGCAAATGAGTTACTTGCAAAGTAACGGGCGATATAAAAGCCACCGGTCTGCATGTTCCTAATCGAAACCCCAACCTATCGGCATAAGACAAGGTGTAATCGTGTTGAATACCTGCATCGCTTAGCGTCTGCATATCTTCAGCACAACAAGTACGCAAAAAGTGATACCTACTGCACAATAGTGGCTGTTTTAATGCTTGTTCGAGCTGTTCTTTTTCTTTTTTTAAGCACAAAGCATGATTTCCTGCATAGTAGCTGACATGCCAACCTTTTTTGATGTTGTGCTTATCCAATAGTTGGAGCAATGATTGCATATCCTTGCTTTGGTAGCGCAGATAGGGTTTATCTTGCTTGCAAGCCCAAAGAGGCATACGCATAAAATAGATAACATCTGCCTTAGGCAAACGCGCATCTTGCGCAACTATCCACGGAAAGGTATAGTAGGCATTTTGCTGCAAGGGGTGCGTAAAATTATACCACGCTGTTTTTGCATCGCCACGCATTATTCCACCTATCAACGACTTGAGGCTTCGGTGCGCAAACGGCTCATCTACATCGTGTGTTAATGTAATAGCCATTTTAGGAGTTGTTTTTTGCACCTCAACGCCCAATAACGAAAGCTGATTTCGTAGCCACTCGCCATACTCATCCACCACAGGACGCATCAAATAGCCTGCCTTATAGAGCAGCGAATCTTTTCCCATAAAACGGCCGTGTTCATCCCTCTCTTCGATAAGATTTTCTTCGTATCTCGACAATAAAAAACACGCAGAGGCCAATAAATCGGCATACACTACCAGTGTGTCGCCCACCATTGTTGAGGCAGGTTGCCCAAATAATATAGGCATTTTATTAAAACAAGATAGCGGCAAAGTCGGTAACTTAACGCACCCATTTTGATGATCCTCAAAAAAAGAAGAAGGGACAATCACTATTTTGTACGCCTGCCACTGCGATTTATCTGCCGTATACCCCACAAATTGGGTCAATGTTTCGTCACCCAACAGAAAAGAAAGCAGATATGAGAAGGTTTTTTGCATAATGTATCGCCCGAGTGTATAGCAAATATACAATGATTTGCAGAAAAAAGCAAAAAAGTTGCATAAATCATTTCCATATTAAAAAAATAGCACTATCTTTGCACCACTCTTTTGGAGAGATGGCAGAGTGGTCGATTGCGGCGGTCTTGAAAACCGTTGTACTGAGAGGTACCGGGGGTTCGAATCCCTCTCTCTCCGCAAAGTAAATTAAAATGAGAAACAGCAACCTTAGTTGCTGTTTTTTTATTGTCTGACTTAAAGCGTCAAGCTTGCTTGTAAGCAATAAGTTAGACAATAAAAAAGAATGCTATTGCATGTATTTTCTCATTTTAATTTACTTTGCAAGGATGCCCGTGGCAGAGGTAGGGATCACGGAGCAAAGCGACGTAATTCCACATAAAAAAATCGCCAACTCAGTTAGCGATTCTTTTTCATTTCTTTAATTTACACACTACAAATCTTCGCCACTTGCTCTGTTATATTCATTATCATAGTACACAGCTATAAAAAATTCAACATGAAAACATAAAACCACTAATAGAATAGGCTTCTATTCACTAACAAATATACACACTTATCCCAATAATATCAAATTAAAGAATGGTTTTACTCGTAAAAAAGCATACCTTTGCCCTATGAAACCTATATTTAAAACGGACATCGCATTGGTTGTACTGGGCATGGCATCGCTCATAAGTGGCATAACAACCCATATCGCAGGACACTATTCCAGCCCAACTGCATGGCAATACGCATCGTGGACGCATGGCATTATCAACATAGGGCTGCTCATAGCCACCTGCATACACATTAAACAACATTGGGGATGGTTTAAGGGGCTGATTAAAAGACCGTCATTTATGAAGAAGATTGCTTTTTTTATTACCCTGTCGTTTATCGCCACATTGCTATCGGGCATCATTACACTATCATTTTCCCAGACACCGAACACCCACGCAGGATTGGTTCATTTCTTTATAGGCATCCTTTTTAGTGCACTTGTCATTATCCACTTTTGCAGCCGTTGGAAGATTTTTGCCAAAGGTATCGGATTAAAGAAGCAATAAATTACGACTCCTTTTCTTCGTAGGCAAACTGTATGGCTCTGTTCATCATAGCAATAAATGGACGCGCTTTTTGAAAAAGCATGAGTGTTTGCTCCACCCAATCGGTTTGCAAGAACCATTCCGATTCTAACGAACGTACCAAACAAAATTCTTTCTGCTTAAGCAGGTATTCGTAATTAGAAGCAATGGTATAACCGCGAGGCACACGTTTTAACGCATTGGATGTATCTAACGTAAAACCACTTGCAGCAATTGCCGCTTCGATGGCTGCGGCATTATCCAGCACTTCTTCGCGCATACTACGCAACAAAAAAGACTCCGGGCAGACATTACCCGCTGCTATAAACGATCCCTCGCCCCACGTATTTCCTTTGGGCGAAATATGCAAATAGTAGCCCAAATAGCCACTTTTCTTACCTCCACGAGCTATAAAAGCACTAAAAAAATCTTTGTACGGTGTTTTATCTGCCGAAAAACGGGTATCACGATAAATGCGATACGTACTATTTTCTACGGTAGGCATTCCGACCGAATCATCAAACGCCCGTATTCCCGTTATCAGTTTTTCGACATTAGACCGATGCGTAGCCAATGCTTTTTGATAGCGTTCTTTATTGGTCGCAAACCATTCACGATTATTATTATCGTGCAAATCGGACAGAAAAGACAGTAATTCTTTCATGATTCTCTATTTAAACACGTCAGTACCAACATTACCAGTGCCGTCAGCGCCTCTGTTAAGGGCATTGATAGCCATATCCCATTTACACCTACCAGTTGTGGCAACAGAATAAAACAAGGTATCAGCAAAATAAATCCACGCAGACCAACCAATAACGTTGCTTTTTTTATTTGTTCGATGCTTTGGTAATAACCTATCATCGCCACATTTAAGATAAAAAAGATAATACCGGTAGCAAAATACGGAAATCCCACAATAGCAATACCACCAGCCTTACTTTGGGCATCGACAAAAAGCGACACCAACCATTCGGGCATAAAGACAAACAACAAGGTAACTGCCACGCCAACCGCAACAGATGTGTACAACAACAATCGTTTGGCTTGATATACTTGCTGCCATTGTTTTACTCCATAGTGATAGCTGACGATAGGTTGCGCCGACTGTGCAATAGCATTACCCATAGAGAAGAAAAACGGTGCATAATAGCAGGCAATACCAAATGCTCC
>JAFVZF010000092.1 GCA_017508305.1 Paludibacteraceae bacterium
GAGGCGAGTCAATGAAAAGACATCGTGATGAGCGGAGATACATTTTTGTGTATGACGAGCGTTAAGAAAATGCGTCAAGCAAGCGAAGCGACATCGCATTTTTAGCGAGGAAAAGCAAAAATGCCGCGAGGAGCGTAGGCTTTGAATGAATCGCCTCAACGACGATTAGTCGATTATTCACATTCGTTCATCAATTCGTCACCGATTAGTCGATTCGTCAATTAAATAACAGAATAACCGCAAAAAAAAATCCTGCAAGATAGTCTTGCAGGATTTCTTGTATAAAAGAGTATGATTAGTTGTTTTCGGGGCGTAGTTTACGTACTACTGCGCCAGCTTGCCACATTTCGCTTTCGCGTAGGGCTTGTAGCTCTTTTTCTAAGCCAACACGATAGTCGGGCTTAGAGTTGGCATCAATTGAAATTTGAGCCTCATTGCCGCTTTTAACGCTATCGTACAATTTTTGCATAACTGGTTTAATGGCGTCGTGGAAAGGTCCCATCCAGTCGAGTGCACCACGTTGAGCAGTGGTAGAGCAGTTTGCATACATCCAGTCCATGCCGTTTTCAGCAAACAAAGGCATCAACGATTGGGTAAGTTCTTCTACCGTTTCGTTGAAAGCTTCTGAAGGTTCGTGACCATTTTCGCGCAACACTTCGTATTGTGCCAATAGTAAACCTTGGATAGCGCCCATCAATGAGCCACGTTCGCCGGTTAAGTCGGAAGTAGCTTCTTTTAAGAAGGTGGTTTCAAACAGATAACCCGAACCAACGCCGATACCTAAGGCTACTACGGTGTCAAATGCGTGACCGGTAGCATCTTGATAGATGGCATAAGATGAGTTCAAACCGCGACCTTGTAAGAACATTCTACGAAGCGAAGTACCAGAACCTTTAGGAGCTAATAGTACAACGTCTACGTCTTTGGGAGGAACAATACCGGTACGGTCATTCCAAGTAATCGCAAAACCATGAGAGAAATACAATGTTTTGCCGGGGGTAAGGTTGCGTTTTACTACAGGCCATACTTCAATTTGAGCAGCATCTGATAGTAAGTATTGGATGATAGTACCACGTTGGCAAGCTTCTTCAATGTCAAATAAGGTTTCTCCGGGAATCCAACCATCTGCAACTGCTTTTTCCCATGTTTTGCCACCTTTACGTTGACCAACAATTACATTAAAACCATTATCGCGTAGGTTAAGCGATTGTCCGGGACCTTGTACACCATAACCAATTACAGCGATGGTTTCATTTTTTAGCACTTCGCGTGCTTTTTCCAATGGAAATTCTTCGCGGGTAACAACATTTTCTATTACACCGCCAAAATTCATTTGTGCCATATTTTTATGTATTAATGTGTGTTTCTATAACGAATTTGCAAAGATAATATAAACTGATTGCAGAAAAAAATAAGCAGGGCTAATTTTTCTCTGTCCATACTAATTTAACCTTACACAAGGTTATGCCTTCTGGATTTTTAATGGTAATTAAATGCTGATTATCGTTGCGCTGTTTGATGAGGGTTACTGTTGCCCCATAAGTAATTTCGTGTTGGTAATTGATATCAATGCGATGCAGTTGAAATTGGTTAAACTGCTCCAAAGGATAGGTGTCTAATACCCATTGAAGGTATCGAACACTATTGACATGACCATTGTAGTCTATATCATTGTAGCCAATGGTATGTTGCGAAATTTCTCCCTCTTTAACATCGGGGATACGAGCCGGAGGCTCTATACCTGCTGTAGTAGGATTGACAGGGAATTTAGCCACAAATTCATTGCCTTCTAAGTTAATGACTTTGCGGTTATTCATATCAATCATCGACCAATACGAGCATGCGCGCACGGCAATGTCATTGTTAGGGAAGGTTAGTAAGAAATTACGGGTATTGATTAGCTTGTTACTTCCTTCTACCCATGTTTGTATGGTAATGTCATCGTATTGATAGGGTTGTTTTTCTATCTCAATAGCGATGCGAGAGAGTACCCATGTACAACCTGCCTGATGCATGGTATCAATACCACTGCCTTTTAGTTGGCTGTCAGTTCCTGCCGAAGTGAGCAGACGGGCGTATAAATTGACTATTTTGATATGTTTCGTAAAGTCAATTTCGTGTGGGAAGATGGTGTAGTTTTCTTGAAATGCGTGTTCTATCATAGTTGTTCTTCTAAACGTCTTTTTTCAATACTGGCTAACATGTCACTTAATCGTTCGATGCGACCGCGTGTAATGGCGACCCTTCCGGAACGGATAAATTGTAACACGCCAATGGTTTCTGCCAATTCGTTAAACATTTCTTGTGTTTCCTCGTATAGTCCGGTTTTTTCGAGTACTACACAGTTGTCGAGGATCTCTAAAACACGGGCATTGTACTTTCTAATGAGTGGTTCTATGCCACCAAGTGAGAGTACTTTGTCGGTAGCTAACTTAAAGAGGGCGATTTCTTGGTAAACCAATTCGCTGTCACAGTTATAGTATGCTTTGAGAATATCCACCCTTTTGTCTATTTGTTTAACGACTTTTTCGATGGTGGGCTTGTCTGTTTTTACAGTAATGGTAAATTTATGGATGCCTTTTAGTGCCGAAGGTGATACCGATAGTGTTTCGATGTTGATTTGTCGGCGGGTAAAAACAGTGGTAATCTGATTGAGCAGACCCGGATTGTTCTCTGAAAAAATAGTAATGGTATAAATGGTTTTTTCTTCCATGAGGATACCTTATTTGTTATTTTCGTTTAATAAAATGGTGGTTACAGCACCTCCTGCAGGAGTCATGGGGTACACCAAGCTGTGCTCCTGCACATTGACAACTAATAGATAGCTATTGGTTGAATGGAGCATATCAGCAATAGCCCCATCTAATTCTTCTCGTTTTGATACCAAACGAGTGGGGATGTTGTAGGCGTTGGCAATAGTGGTAAAATCAGGGTTTACCATGGGGGTAGACGAATAGCGTTGGTGGAAGAACAATTCTTGCCATTGGCGTACCATTCCCAAATAGTTGTTGTTCATGAGAATGATCTTGATGTCTAATTTTTCTTGAATGATGGTGCCTAACTCTTGCATGGTCATTTGAAAACCACCATCTCCACAAAATAGGCAAACTGTGCGGTGTGGTTGGGCAATCTTAGCTCCAATGGCTGCCGGTATGCCAAATCCCATCGTACCTGCACCTCCAGAGGTGACAACACTTCTTTTTTCTTCGAATTGGAAGTAGCGAACTGCTTCCATCTGGTTTTGACCCACGTCGGTAACAAGGATGGCTCTTTTTTGAGTAGCGTCAGACACTTTTCGAACCACCTCGCCCATGGTGATGGGACTTTCTGCTGGCGGATTTAATTCGTGTCGAATAACGCGGTCCATTTCCAATGCTTCAAACTCGTTGAACGAATCAATCCACTCTGTATGTTGGTTATGGGTTATTAGCTGAGTAATAGCAGGCAATGTGTCTTTTACATTGCCCAATATAGCAACATCTGTTTTTACATTTTTGTCTATTTCGGCAATGTCAATGTCAAAGTGAATAACTTTGGCTTGTTTGGCGTAGGCGTTTAAATCGCCTGTAATGCGATCGTCAAAGCGCATACCGATGGCAATGAGTAAATCGCATTCGTTGGTTTTGATATTGGGTCCTATATTACCGTGCATGCCCAACATGCCTTTGTTGAGGCGATAGGAGGTAGGCATGGCCGATTCGCCTAAAAGTGTCCACGCAGCAGGAATATCAGCTTTGTCTAAAAAGGCTTTAAGTTCGTCTTCTGCTTGTCCGATGGTTACACCATGTCCTACCAATGCCAAAGGCTTCTTTGACTGGTTGATAAGTTGGGCTGCTGCTGCAATGGCATCCTTATCCAATGGATGGTTGGGTAAGTAGCTACGAATAAAATTGCAGGTAGCAGGCTCAAAATCAAATTTTGCTGTTTGTGCATTTTTGGCGAAATCCAGCACAACGGGACCCGGACGACCGCTTTTTGCAATGTAAAATGCGCGGGCTACTGCCCATGGTATTTCTTTTTCATCGCGAATTTGGTAGCTCCATTTGGTAATAGGCTGTGTAATACCGACCATAGACGACCACATATTATGCGGACGTATCTTGGATTCATTCTTGGAAACCGCCTGAAGCACTTTTGTCACTC
>JAFVZF010000093.1 GCA_017508305.1 Paludibacteraceae bacterium
AAAGCAGCAGCTGCTGCCAACTGCAACGGACGAAACATGCCCGAATCGATATTGGATTTTACTTTTAGTATCCACGATATAAAAGTAGCATTGGCAGCAATCATTCCTACACGCCAACCCGGCATATTGTGGCTTTTACTCATGGAATTGAACTCAATACAGCAATCTTTAGCACCATCTATTTGCAGAATGCTCAATGGATGGCGATTCAAAATCAAGCTGTATGGATTGTCGTTTACCACCACAATGTTGTGCTTCTTGGCAAAAGCGACCAATTTTTCCAATAGTTCTACACTGGCATTGGCTCCGGTGGGCATGTTGGGGTAGTTTACCCACATCAATTTTACATCCGATAAATCCATCTTTTCCAACGCCTCAAAATCGGGTTGCCAATGGTTATCTTCTTTTAAATCGTAGTACACCACCTCTGCTCCCAATAACGCACTGAGCGATGAATAGCTAGGATAGCCGGGATTGGGCACCAACACTTTTTCGCCCGGATTGACAAACGCCAAGGTTACATGCAATATACCTTCTTTTGATCCGATAAGCGGTTGAATTTCGGTAGCAGGATTTAGCACTACCCCGTACCATTTGTTATAAAAATCGGCAAAACCTTGGCGCAACTCGGGGATACCGACATAAGGTTGATAACCATGCACATTGGGCAGTGGTGCCGTTTCGCATAAGGTTTTGATGGTCTGCTCTGAAGGCGGCATATCGGGGCTTCCTATGCCCAAACTAATCACATCCATGCCTTGAGCATTCATGGCGGCTACTTCTTTTAACTTGCGCGAGAAGTAGTATTCTTGTACTGTTTCTAATCTTTTTGCAGGTTGAATCATAATATTATTGGTGATGCGGTGATTTGGTGATTCGGTTATTCACAGGCTTGGTATTCGCCAAGAATACGCAAATCGCGCGTAAAAGGACGGATGGCATCCAACGACTGCACATAAGCCATGTAATTTTCAAAATTCAAATTGACGTAAAACAAATATTCCCATTCGCGTCCCAAAATAGGCAACGACTGAATTTTACTCAAATTAACATGGTAATAGGACAAAATCGATAGCACTTTTGCCAAGCTACCTTCTTCGTGTGGCAAAGCAAAGACCACAGAAGACTTGTTTACATGCTTGTTTTTGGTATGTTCTTCTGCCGTCCATGGATCGCCTACAATCAAAAAGCGTGTAAAATTACGCTTATTGGTTTCTATTCCTTCTGCCAATACTTGCAATCCATATATCTGCGCGGCTAACTTGCTGCAAATAGCTGCGCGCCCCATTATCTTATTTTCGGCAATGCGTTTGGCACTCGATGCGGTATCATCACTTTCTACTGCTTTTAAATGGGGATACCCTGCCAAAAAATCTTCGCATTGCATCAACGCAATGGGATGCGAATACACATCTGCCACATCGTTTATGGTCTGATTGGGCATACACACCAAATTGTGTTCAATGCGCAAACGAGTTTCACCCATAATGCGCATGCCGCTGTCTTTTAGCAGATTGTGATTAGGAAGCAAGCTACCGGCAATGGTGTTTTCGATGGCCACGGCACCCACTATGGAATTGTCTTTTTTAATGGTCTGAAAAACATCTTTGAACGTATCACAAGCTATCACTTCAATTTCTTCTCCTTCAAAATAATTTCGGGCAGCTATATCGTGAAAAGAACCTGCCACACCTTGAATAGCAACTTTACGTTTCATCTGTTTAAATATTTGACAACAAAAAATCCCGCTCTTAAAGAACGGGATTTAAAATATTTCGTTTAAAGTTTTTCGCTTTCACTTACATACATCAAAACCCGTTCTACTTTGTGCTAAAGTAAAAAAAGTAAAAGAAGTATGTAAAAAAGTTTCTCATGTGCTTTGTTTCAAATGATGATGCAAATGTAAATGTTTATTTTTAAATAGCAATACATTCGATCATTTTTTTTACAATTTATTATTTGGGTAGGGATTTCTTGCTAACTCAACACGTCTTTTCTTTTTCTTCGACAACTTAACTTCATAGTCGCCTTCGCATTTCCAAACAACCAAGTATGCAATTTTTGATAGCCAAACGAGAGCAAATAAATAACCAATACATAAAGCACATAATGATACCAATGAAAGGTGGATACATAGCAGAAAGAAAGTTGTCGAACAAACGGATGGACGACGTATATAAATGCCGACATCGCACCAATATGAAGCAATAGCTTGTTAAGTGGAACTATTATTTTGAGCAACTCACACAAATACAAAGCCAATGCAACGGCAATAACACTACTAAAGAACCATGTATAGGAAGTCTCGCAGGATAAGATAAGCAATACAACTCCTACGACAAAAGCCAACAAGTTTTTCCAATAAGATTGAAAGACGATGGATATATTATACCTCGCAAAGACAATTCCCATGGTAAAAGGAAGAAACCAACCTATACACTGGTGTCGAATAAAGTTTAAGGCAGGATATTGCCAATCAAAATACAAACATACCATCACTAAAATGATGGATAAAAGATTTAACACCACTAGACTCCAACCGTTTTTTTTGTAGAAAAACAGATGGTAACAGGCATAAAGCTGCACACACAACCCCAAATACCAATATATCCCGGGATTTAAATCGTCGGGCCAAAAGTTGATCAACAAGGTTAAATGCCCTACCACATTTAACACCCTTGGATAAGTATCAAACGCCATACACAGCAACAAAAATGCCGCATAAGGTATCAGCATCAATTTAAAAATCTTTAGAAATTGATACTTCATAAAGGGCAAAAAAGAAATGGTCTTATCTGCATTAGCACATTCGTACTTTCGCACCAACCCGTATCCGCTTAAAAACAAAAACGTAGCAACACCATACCAACCCAAATACGAAAACACATCCAACGCAAGGGTGTTGGAAAAAGCAAGCAGATTATCTACAAATAGATTTTGCCAATATTTTGTATAAAAAAATTCATTCTCCTTTAAAGGATGGATGATGTGAATTAGATTGTGTAATGCAATAAAAAAGATGGCAACAGCCCGCATCGAATTAGAATCCGATGTTGTAATTAGCCCATCCTTAAAACAATTATTTGCTGGCATATCAGTTTTGTAGCAATTTAAAATAATCGGCTCGAATCATTTTGTCCGATAAACTTTGTGCATCACTTGGGGTAATGGGGCGAGCATTCAAGGCTTCTTGATCCAATAGATTTACGCCAAAACCTTTCCAATAATACGACTCACAGCCTAAAATATGCAAAAGAGTTGGGTAAATATCCATTTGATAAACTTGATGTTTTACACGTACTGTGCTTTCTAATCGTGGCGAATAAATTACCAAAGGAATGTAACCGTTAATTTCGCCAAAGCCTAACTGATGCTGTTTATTAAATGCATTAAACGTTTGACGGGATTCGTGGCTCAACACATTGTGATCGGCAGTAATTACAATTGTCGATGATTTTAGCAACGAATCTGTGGTTACTTGGCGCAATATCGTACCCAATTGTTTATCCATGTACTTCACCGAGTTTAGGTATCGATACATTTCGTCGGGCATACCATCTACACCTTGATACTCAAATGTAGGACATGAAACAAAAGGAGCATGCATAGTAATGGTCATGGACAGCACAAAATCATGTTGAGTACGCACACTATCCAATCTTTCAAAAATATGCCTATCGCTATCAGACCACTGTTTTACCACATAGTTTTGGGGAATACCATACGCATCGCTCATGTATTTTTGGTTCCAATAAGAAAGGCTCAATGCGGCTATCAAGGCTGGTTTTTGATACAGATGGCTAACGGCTGGATATACATTGCTTGGGAAACGGAAGCAAGTGGCTCCATCTGTAATGGGCAGCAAACCTGTATTCACAATCATTTGCCCATCTGCCGAAACGCCATGCCTTGCTTGGGATGCTACTCTATCAGCATACAGCAACGTAGGTGTTTGTTGAATGAATGCATATAGATTAGGGGTAACTTGTGGTGTTATGGTCCATGCTTCAAAACTCTCTACCAGAATAATCAAAAGAGGCGTTTGGGGAGTAGGCAAAGAATCGCCAGGTAGCACAAATGTGTCTGCTTTTTGCTTATCGATATCTTCCATAACAAAAACATCGTTTTCAAAGGGCAAAAATGCCAGTTCTTTGATTTGATAAAACAAAGAGTGTAAAACAGAAACATTCTGCACATAAAACTCATTGGTAAATCCCAATAAGGACACTCCATTATGGGTAGTAAACGGATTCCAAACTCTATGATGTTCGCATGTTTCGCCTAAGCATTCCATTTTGCGATGAATCGAATAGCACGAAATTACATTTAATACCAACGAAACAAACAGCACACCAGCAAAGGCTTTTGCATTTCGCTTAGGCGTATCAAAAAGCCAAACAACAATACCCAAAATAGCGGTAAGCAACAACAGCAACCAATCTATTGGTTTGTTAAAAATCCAAATACTATCCCAAACCCCAGCCATATTACCCATCATGGTAAAGGCGTATTTTTCGATAAAGATGTTGTTAGAACGAAAATAAATGAGTTCTGCCATGCACCAAAAAGCAAACACTGCCGAAACAATGACCACCCAATATTTACGTTTTGTTAGCAAAGCAAAGGATGCAAAAAACAAGGCAATACTTACCTTTATCAGCATCGAAGGAAACCAAACAATCGCATGCGACGTTTCTGCATAAACTATCCAATGAAACAACACGTTTTGCAACAAGGTAGTCAAAAAGAATACAGATGCTATGACATACATAGCACCTTTGCTGGATTGCAGTTTAGACCGTAACTCGAACAAATTCATATCATCTTATCATTAAATTATCGTGCCATTTTTTGATAAACCCATCCTCTAATACCATTGGGTAGTACACGCACTACAAAACGGGTAGCTATGTTGTACACCATTTTAAAAAAAGAGATGTAGCCGATGCGGTGCATCCGCTTTTCTAATTTAGCTTCGGATAGGGCATATTTCAAGCCGCCTCTGCGTTTATACACATCGGGCGAGATTCTAAAATACAGCAAAGATGCTTGTATGTTGTAAAATTTAGCCCCACTCATCAGCATGCGCACCCATAAGTAGTAATCTTCGAACAGGTGAAAAGGTTGATAACCACCTGCCTTTTCTACTGCCGATTTTTTGAACATGACCACCGGATGATTGATGGGACAACGATTTTTACCGTATTCGTAAATTTCAGTATGGGTTTCGGGCAATTTGCGCACCGAGATAATGTGCGAGGTATCGCCCTCAAACTCCTCTATCCACGCACTAACAATAGCTAAATCGGGCTGTGCTTTAAAAACCTGTACCTGCTGTTCAAAACGATTGGGTTTGGCAATATCGTCGGTATCCATACGTGCTACCAACTCGTAAGAGCAATGTTTCAACCCTTCGTTTAGAGCAGCTCCTAAACCCGAATTTACTGCCAAGGGCACTATCTTTAGGGTATCGTATTGCTGCAAAAATTCTGCCAACACGTTTTCTAATTCGTCGGTAAGCGGACCATCTTTCACCATCACCACCTCGTCGGGCAGCAAAGTTTGCGCAAAGATGCTCTCCAAACTTTGACGCAAAGCTTGGGGCGATTCTTTATAGTATAAAGAGCATAAAACTGAAAACTTCCAATTCATTTTACTGTTACTTTTGGGGCGTAAAATAGGTACAACCAAAGCATTTTGAGGCGATATGAAAGGCGCAGCCATATAGGATTATTGCTTTGTTCGGAGGTTGCCGACACATTTGCCCCGTGCTTGCGATAGCTAAGCAAAGGCTCGGCAACAAATTTAATTCCCCTGCCACGCAAACTCATCATGCCCAACCAAATATCGTGCAACATCAATCCTTTGGGAAAGGGCAATACTTTGCGCAAAAAATCTTTTCTAAATGCCATGCAACATCCTATAAATGGATTCTTAGCGATATTGTACAGGGCATTATTTTTGAAAGGTTGCACCGTCCAAAACATCGGATTTGTTACTTGCATGTGCTCGTTAACAATCTCAAAACTGGACATAACAGCATCGTAATCGGACAAATAAGGCAACATGGCTTGCAACTTGTTGGGTTTCCACACATCGTCCTGATCCGACAAGAACACATAATCCCCTTTGGCATGCATCAACGCATGCTCAAAATTTTGCGTTGCAAAATAAAAAGACGACAAGCGTTTTTTCTTTAAGGTCACATCTTTAGAATGCTGGTACACCTTGATTCTGGGATCTTGATAAGACGCCAAGATTTCTAACGTTCGATCGGTGCTGCCATCGTCCGAGATAATAATCTCGTCATCAGCAGATAACTGTGCCAAAATCGAATCCACCTGTTCCTTGATGAATCTCTCGCCGCCATATGTCGCTATGCAAACAGAAATCATTTACTGTAAATAGTTGTTGTATTGTTTTACAATGTCATCCCACGATGCAGGCAACTCATTTTGTACAAAAGCTATAATTTGTTGCTGCATAGCGTCTTGTTCGTCGCTCGATAACGCAAGTATGCCACTTACAATTTCGGGGGCTTGTGCCTCTGTTGTAATTTTCAAATAGTCGCGCTGTACCTGTGTTACAAAAGGACCCTCGGTCGATACGATTAGCGCCAAGTTGCGGACAAATGCCAAAAAAGAACCTCGTCTTTCGGACAAACCATCCGGATAGGGCAAGTATGCCACTTTGGTATTTGCTAAAATATCCGCCACTTCTTTGTCGTTTCGTCCTTCCAAAATAGTAACACCAGCATCGGCAGCCATTGCCCTTATTTTTGCTGTATATTCTTGTAAATCGGGCCATGTTTCACCTAAAATATAGGCGTTCAACGATGCACCTTGTTTGTCCTTGATTGCTTTAACAACCTCAATAAAATTTTCGATGCCTTTGAGGGGACGTATATAGCCAAAACAACCTACATCGTAGGTTCGTTGCGATATTTTTAGCAAATTATCCGATTGTGAAATATTGGAAAAAATTCTAATGACTGTACTTTTTTTCTTTACCCACGGCACTCTCTTGATGGCTGCTGCGCGTTCAAACTCGTTGGTAAAGATCAATTGTTTAGCAAACAGCAAAATAATGTATGCACAAATAAATCCTTTCCAACCCAATTGGGTAAACTCATGTACGGTAACGGCTATTTTTTTATTGGTAAAGCACCGAAGATAAATGCATAAAAAATGAGGAAACAAACTTTTGCCAAAACCACGCGACGGGAATTGCAAATTAACATTTACATCGTCTTGCTGTTTGATTGCGCGGATAGTCTTTTTAAAGCCTTCAAACGACAAATCCTGCGTATGCAATAATTTCCAGCCCGATGCTTTCCCTGCATTGCTGTTCAATAAACAATACGAATAGTCGGCCACTCCACATTGTTGAGGAGGATATGTTCCTGTTACTAATATCATATATTCTTGTATATAATAGCCCAATAGGCTCGTTTTTGCTGGTTACCTGTTAAAGCAAACACCCCCATACGTATCAAAGCTGCCATCGTAAAAAGCACTTTAGCAACATAGTATGCAAACATGGTACTTGTTTTTTGGTAATAAATCTTTTTAGATTTAGACACCATTTGTTGGCGTCTGTCTGAAGTTTCAAAACTTTGCCCCTCTAAATGAATAATTTTGGAATCTGGCACCGCATACACTTTCCATCCTGCTTTTACAATACGATAGGTCAGTTCGGTTTCCTCGAAATACATAAAAAAATCGGGGTCAAAAGCACCCACTTGGTCTAACACCTCGCGCCTAACCATCATATCTGCTCCCGTTATATATCCTACCTGAATAGGGTGTTTCGTAAAGTTGTGCTGCACATTCTTACCATACCTCAACCTGAAAAGTTGCTCTCCCAAAAGCGTATTCAAATCCCATAAGGGCGATGGTAGAATGGGCATAAAACTATGAATAGGACACATCTTTTCGTCGTATAAATTACCTCCGCAAACCCCTACCTCTGGATTATTATCCATAAAATCGGACAATATTTTAACGGCATTGTTCAGCAACAGGGTATCGGGATTCAAAAAGAAAATATAACGTCCCGTAGCATATTCCAAAGCTTTGTTATTGGCTCTACCAAAACCGACATTCTCGGGTAGCAATATGCATCTTACCTCGTTTTGATAAGGTATAAGCAATTCGGAGATGTTTTCGGACGAATTATTATCAACGACAATAATCTCGTAAGTTATATCCGATACGTACTTACGAATGGATGCCAGCAAATTTAAAATCAATTTGCCCGTATTGTAATTGACGATAATAATAGATACATCCATGATTAGTTAACGCTTTCTTCGACAAAATCCAGTTCCCAATTCTTTTTGGCTAATTCCATTCTTTCTTTTCGAATCTCTTTTTCGTCGCGTTTTAACAAATCAAACACAGTCGAAATGGTATATGGATTACTTTTTAAAGAATTGAGCCAATTGTAAGTAACATAGGTAGAAAAAAAGGCAAAAAGAACAAACACTCCACAAGATGCCTGCATAAGCACCCTTTGAGAGACCTTGTTTAAGATGCTTTTTACGTTATCTTCTTGCTCCAACAACATAGAACATGTGGAAAGTATGTAAACAATAAAGAAAGGCATAAAATACGAACGGTAACGCAACAAGGATGCGTAATAGGGATAAAGCAACGCCAACGCCAAAGACGACACCAACAGGATTGCTTTCATTTGGGAGAAATAATTTTTTTGATTATCGCACACGCAAAGGAAAAGAATCATAAAAGCATACAAGATAAAAATGGGTTGAATGGCGTCTGCCATAGCCAAGTGATGATTCAAAGAAACCAGCATGTTCTCGCTCATGCCAACAGCATTTGCCAATGCAAAGAGCAGTTTATTCATGGGCAAGATTAAGAGCAAAAGCATCAGGGCAAAAACCATCATGTAGTTTTCTTTCTTTACTTGGAATCCGAACATCCAAAACACACCTACCGGAAGGGCAAATAAGATAGCCGATTTGTGCATCGACAGTGCTAACAAAGCATACAACAGGGTACGAATTTTCTTACTTTCACAATATGCCAAATAAGCAAGAATAAGAAATGACACTGCCATACATTGGCGATTTTGTACCAAAATCAAATTGACATCGAAGGTAAACAACAAGAACAAGGCCAAGACTTTAAATCGAGGCATAAGTCGAAACAACCGATGGATGGCGTAAAAATAAATCACAGAGACGACTGCCGTAAGTCCCCAATAAGAAAGTCCTATATACTTGCATATACTGCAAAAATAAGTATATCCAATTTCAAAAGCTGGCCACTGAAACTTTCCAGTTACAATATCCATAGGCGGAGCAACCACATCATACATGCGCACATACCAATGAATATCAGCTCCGTAGTAATATTTAATGGTCGAAAAAACAAAAACAAATGCAAATGCCAACTGATACATAAGACGATGAAATTTCTTGTCGGCAGGCAACACAAAATCGGTTGCTGCAAACAACATCAAACCAACTGTAATCAGCAAATGCAATGTCATACTTAACTTTTGTATATCTTACGAACTGGGCTTACCATCAACACGCATACGGTTATTTCTGTCAGCAACAACGCAAACGCCGTTCCGTACATGCCGTAAAAATAAGACAACACCAATACGCTACTAATAGCGACTATACCCGCCACTATGTAAACATTCCGAAAATAATTTTTGTAACTCGAATCGCCAATGGCCAAAAGTACTAATTGCCCTGCTACGCCTCCCAGTCCCACAAACAAAGGTACAGCAGCCATGATAGCAAAAAGTCCATCTGTATGATTATAATCATCGCCTAAAAAGGTAATGGCATAGGGCGATGCAAATACCATACAACAGCCTATGAGCACCATACAAGCCACAACAACCCCAAACAAATAGCCAACTCGTTTTAGCGCCAACCCCTTATCTTGCTGCGCTAAACTGGCAATATGGGGGTAAAACACCTGCAAAACGGGAATCAATGCCATGTAACATAGTGCTCGCATGATTCTATCTACTGCCGAATATTGTCCTACCTCCTGAGGTGTTGCAAAATAGCCCAATATCAACACAAAACAAGCCGTATAAATACTGGTTGCCGCTGTCGATAAGAATATCGGAAAACTCTCTGCCAATTCTTCTTTGACATTGCTCCACGACACCGATACAAACTTAACCCACTTGTTTTTGGCAATCATACCCCACGAGATAACGGCGGCTACTATCGCCACCATGCCTTGCAAGAATGCTGCCCACAGATAATCGTCGGGCGATTTTACCAACCAAAAGGTGAGTGGCAATACGGATACTTTAGCAATACCATTAAAAATGGATACCCACTTAATTTGTCCCAATCCCTGAAATAAGAACACGAACAAACCTGCTTGCCCCATCACTACCAAAAACATCACGAGCATCGTGGTTCGGTAAACGGCAAACTCTGGTACCAGCGACACCACGAACAGCAAGGCAAAACTCAACAACAGAAGCCCCATTTTGGCATACACCGTTGCCGAGAATATCTTATTGAGTTCTTGTTGATTATCTTTTGCCAAAGCAATGCGTTTGGTAGCACTCAAATTAAATCCAAAATCAACCAACAGCATCAAGTATTGTGCTACTGCTAGCGAAAACCCGATATAACCAAATTTTTCGGCACCTAATACTTTCATTAGGTAGGGTAAAACCAACAGAGGGACTATGTAATTTAGTCCCTGTAAGGCAATGAGGTAAAATACATCTTTTATCTCACGCTTGTTGCTACTGAGTGCGTCTTTTACGCCCAATATAAGTTGTTTTAATAAGCCCTTGCAAATACTACTCGCTGTTTAGAGGGTTTGCCTGTTACCATACAAACACCCGGAGTAGTATCACCATCCAATGGAATACAACGGATGGTTGCTTTGGTTTCTTCTTTGATTTTTTCTTCGGTTTCGGGAGTACCATCCCAGTGACAAAGCAAAAAGCCGCCTTTTTCTATTTCTACTTTGAACTCTTCGTACGAATTTACCTCGCGGGTAACCGATGCACGGAAATCGACCGCTTTTTGATAAATATTTTTTTGGATGGCATCCAACAGGTTTTGAATGTATTCAGTTAGGTTGTCAAACGATACCGTTTCTTTAGTAAGGGTATCACGACGTGCTACCTCAACGGTGTTATTTTCCAAGTCGCGAGCACCCATCGCCAAACGAACAGGCACCCCTTTTAGTTCGTACTCGGCAAATTTCCAACCGGGTTTCTTGCTATCGTCGTTGTCGTATTTAAAGCTAATGCCTACTGCTTTTAGTTGAGCGGTTAGCTCGGCTACTTTGGCGTTGATAGCATCCAACTGTTCTTGGTTTTTGTAGATAGGAACAATCACAACTTGATAAGGAGCCAAAGCAGGAGGAAGCACCAAACCATTGTCATCCGAGTGCGACATGATAAGCGCACCCATTAAACGGGTAGACACACCCCACGAAGTAGCCCACACCAGTTCTTGTTTGTTTTCTTTGTTCATAAAGGTAACATCAAACGCTTTGGCAAAGTTTTGTCCCAAGAAGTGCGATGTACCTGCTTGCAATGCCTTGCCGTCTTGCATCAACGCCTCGATACAGAAAGTTTCCAAGGCACCTGCAAAACGTTCGTTAGCGGTTTTTACGCCTTTAAGCACCGGTACTGCCATCACATTTTCCGCAAAATCGGCGTATACATTTAGCATTTTTACGGTTTCTTCCAAGGCTTCTTCTTTGGTTGCATGTGCGGTATGTCCCTCTTGCCACAAAAATTCGGCTGTACGCAAAAACAAACGCGTACGCATTTCCCAACGCACCACATTTGCCCATTGGTTACACAAAATAGGAAGATCGCGGTACGAATGAATCCAATTTTTGTAGGTATTCCAGATGATGGTTTCGGAAGTTGGACGAACAATCAATTCTTCTTCTAACTTGGCAGCGGGATCCACTACCACGCCGCTACCATCGGGGTTATTTTTAAGACGATAGTGAGTTACTACCGCACATTCTTTGGCAAAGCCTTCTACGTGGTCGGCTTCCTTGCTTAAGAATGATTTGGGGATAAACAACGGAAAATAAGCATTTACGTGGCCCGTTTCTTTGAAACGCTTATCCAACTCGTGTTGCATTTTTTCCCAAATGGCATAGCCATAAGGTTTGATTACCATACAACCACGTACGGCAGAATTTTCTGCCAAATCTGCTTTGATTACTAAGTCATTATACCATTGAGCGTAGTTTTCTGCTCTGGAAGTTAGTTCTTTTGCCATTTACATTGTATTTAATGGTGCAAAAGTACTAAAATTAGTAGAAAGTTGAAAGCAATTGCGTAAAAAGAATCTGCCAACCATTATTCTACCACATACACATCTTCGTTGGGAGCATGCATACGATAACGTTCGCGCGCAAAACGTTCCAAATCGTCCTTATCCGATTTAAGTTGCTGTAAACGCTGCTTATTTTGTTCGGATTTGGCCTTGTAATGCTCAATCTCTTGCTTTAACTCCCTAATGGTTATGGTATTCTGAATACGTGTTTGCAAGTTGTGCACATTGCTCGTAAACATAGCAATTAGAAACAGCACAAACACCAACAGGTACTTAAATGCTTTTGATTTAAAAAAGCGAATCAACTTCTTCATTGCAGGCAAAAATAATGGTCTTGCACGAATCCGCCAAATTTTTTCAAAGCAAAAAATGCACCTCTTTAAAGGCATATCTTCTGTCTTTTCCCTCTCTGTCCTTTACATGTAAAAAACCTTGGGGTTCGACACACTCGATACAGCCCTCAAAGACTCCATACTCATCTTCATACATGGCCCATTGCTGGTAGCGATACAATACCTTTAAGTAATCGCTACGCACCTCTTGCGGTTGCTGTTGCACCTGCAAATAGCGCCTTTTGAGTGCTGCCTGCAGCTCATTTAAACAGACGGACAGGTTGGACTCTCTGCCGATAATTTGCCACAAAGAAATTGGGTTAGGTGCATCACTTACAAACTCTTTCTGATTGACATTCAATCCTATGCCAACTATCGATGCCGCAATAGTCGTTCCCGACAGATTATTTTCGATCAAAATACCGGCAATTTTCTTGTTGCACCAATAAATGTCATTGGGCCACTTTACCATAAATCCATCTGCCATGGTCGATAAAAAATCCACTACCGCCAATGCAACTGCCTGCGATAGCAAGAACTGCTCTTTTACAGACAACCAAACAGGTCTAAATAAAATACTGAACAAAAGGTTCTTCTCCTTTTCCGACTCCCACGTATTGGTCAATTGTCCCCGACCGTTGGTCTGAAACGAGGTATGCACCAATACGCCTTCGGGCAAATTGTCTGCTTGCCATTTTTGCTGCATCCACGCATTGGTAGAGGCAAGGGATGGTATGTATATCTGTTCGTTCATGTTGTAGACGCTACTGCAACAGTAGCAATGCTGATTTTTATATCTGTTACCACCGATTGCAAGGTATGCACCGCCGAAGCCAATGTTGCACCGGTTGTTATTACGTCGTCTATTAGTACAATGTGTTTTCGCTGATACAATTCTTTGGCAGACGAAACGGAAAAAATACCGAGGGTATTTTGCCATCGCTCATATACCCTTTTATTGGTTTGCGTTGTAGTCGGTGCGTGGCGCAATAGCAAACCCTCATCGACAGCAATGCCCGTTACCAGACCGATTCCTTTTGCCACGCACATTGCCTGATTATAGCCCCTATGCCGCAAACGATTAGCGTGCAACGGAATGGGCACCAATACATCCACGTTTTCAAACCAACCAGCACACTCCATTGCCATTTGCCGTCCCAATTGCACACCCAGCTGTGGCTTGTTTTTATACTTTAGCGCATGCAGCAAGCATTGCATTGTACCCCCTTTAACAAAATAGCACCACGCCATGGCCTTCTCTATGGGCACTTTGCCCCAAAACAGCTGTTCTACCTGATTATCTGCTTGTCGATAAAAGTGCGTGCGAGCAAAAGCATGCAAACAGCCCAAACATACTTCCTGTTCGGTAGCTACCAAAGGCCGCCCGCACCCTACACACAAAGAGGGAAACAGCAGGCGATACAAATCGAGCCAATAGTTTTTCATTGTATTAAGTAATTAAGATGACTTATCGTATGCAAAAATAGCGAACCGCATCGGATTTTATGGCAATCCTTGGCATTTTTATCTTTTTTTATCCTATCTTTGTTGTGAGATGGACGCAAAAGACACATACCGCCGCCTGTGCAAACAACGCACAGACATTCCACTTTTTTTACAGCCATGGTGGTTGGATGCCACCGATATGGCATGGGATGTCATGCTGTACCAAGAGAAAGGACAAATACGTGGCATTTACGTCTACTCCTACTGCAAAAAATGGGGCAAAACCATTATTACCCAACCTACCCTTACCCAATACAGCGGTCCTTACCTATTGGACCAAGCATCGCTATCGCAAATAGAACAGTATTCACTACAAAATAAGGCGTACAACTACTTTATAGACCAATTAGAGCAACGAGGCTACTCCTTTTTGGAACAAAATTTTCACCACAGCCAAACCAACCATCAACCCTTTTATTGGCAGGGATTCCGACAAACCACACGGTATTCTTATTTATTGGAAAACATTGCTGATATGGATGCTATATGGAACGGTATGTCGCATCGCAAAAGGCAGAAAAATATCAGCAAAACACAAGGAAAATTTTGCCTCATCGACGATATGTCGTACGCCGAATTTTATCGTTTCTACCGCAGTACATTGCAAGAGAAAGGGAAAGAAATTTTTTACGATGCCTCGACCTTTGCCAAGCTGCATAATGCTGCCAAATCCCGTCAACAAGGGCAAATTCTTGCCCTATACGACGAGCAAAACGATTTACACGTAGCCTTATGGGTGGTATGGGACAGGCAAACCGCCTACAATATGATTATTGCCATCAACCCACGCTACAAAAGCAGCGGAGCCACTTCGTTGATTATATGGGAGGTCTTGCAATTTTTACAAGACAAAACACAACATTACGATTTTGAAGGGAGCATGATACAAGGCGTTGCACTCAAAGATCAATCCTTTGGCGCCAAACAAGTGGCTTACCATACAATACAAAAAAGCCATAGCAAGCTATACTCACTATGGCGTCGTTTAAAAGGCAGTAATTGGTAAACTATACTAATCTAAAGACTTCTGCAAAATAGTAGTACGCCATTACGCCCGACAAGATAAGCCCCAATATCATAGTTAAAAAGTTTCCTACAAACGAACCAAATCCTGCTCTTACACTATCGGATGTTGTATTTCCATTCAACATTTCGCCAACTACAGCCCCAATAAAGGGTCCGACAATAATGCCCCATGGCACAAAAAACAACCCTAAGAGCAAGCCTATTACGCCTCCCCATTGTCCGGCTTTGCTACCTCCATACTTTTTGACACCCCAAATGGGAATCACATAATTGAGTACTTGTTGCAACACCACCAACAGCAGCATAATCAGCAAAAATTGGGCACTAAAAGAACAACCATCTATCAGTAACAGCAGCAGTAAACCTACATACGACACAGGTGTACCCGGCAAGACAGGTAGCAAAGAACCCGCCACGCCAATTAACACGCAGAGGGCTCCTACTATCATAATAAATACGTCCATACTAATCGTCTATTTCCAACAGATTGCCTTGCAAGTCAAATTTAAGTTCTAAACCACCCGATAATTTCACTTCGTAGTCGCGGCGATTTTTTTCAAGTTTCTTGACTTGTTGATCGGGCATATTAGTCGACAAATAGGCCTGAATGGGTGCTGGAATTATTTCGGCCGGCACCACACAATCTTTGCATTCAAAATCTTTCCATTCGCCATTGCGATTAAACTCCAAACCATCGCCTGTGGTAAAGACAACCATGTACGAAGAATCAAAAAGTTCGGCATCGTACGTTACGTATGCTTGTTTGTACATGGGGTTCGAAGATGGGAAATATTTACGGGTAAAATCTTGTGCCGCTTGTGGCATTGATTCGAAAGGAACCAATTTTTCGGCAGCATTTATCGCCATAGAGCCCACCATAAGAGCTGCTAACAGCATTAAAA
Source organism: Paludibacteraceae bacterium (assembly GCA_017508305.1). Lineage (GTDB taxonomy): Bacteria > Bacteroidota > Bacteroidia > Bacteroidales > Paludibacteraceae > Enterocola. The sequence goes on from JAFVZF010000093.1 coordinate 16,089, forward strand.
TTTGTTTTTTCATACGCTAATAGTTTATGATTACAATAGCAAAAATAACGTTCGTATCGAAAACTTTTGTTTATTTATCTATAAAGAATATTAAAATTGACGAATCGGTGTTTAAGCTATTAAACAACAAGCAACTTCGACTTGCGACTTTATTCGGGCTTTGCCCTCATGAAGTCAGGCTGCGGTTCGGCATAATCAAGCAAGCTTGCTTCTGCGCTCACCTTGCACTGACTTTCGACTTATGACTTTTGACATTTGACGTTTATTTTGTATCTTTGTCACCCTATACAGCAAAATTGCATTTTTATGACGAAACCATTTAAAAGAACAACGGTTACATCGGCACTTCCCTACGCCAATGGTCCCGTTCACATAGGTCACTTGGCAGGCGTTTATGTTCCTGCCGATATTTACGTTCGTTACCTTCGACTAAAAGGCGAAGAGGTCTTGTTTATAGGCGGATCGGACGAACACGGAGTGCCCATCACCATCAAGGCACGCAAAGAAGGCGTAACACCACAAGATATTGTGGATCGTTATCACACCCTTATCAAAGACTCTTTTAAGGAGTTTGGAATTTCGTTCGATGTATATTCGCGTACCTCGAGCAAAACACATCATGGCGTAGCTTCCGATTTTTTCAAAACGCTGTACGAAAAAGGCGAGTTTATTGAAAAAGAAAGCGAACAATATTACGACGAAGAGGCCAAGCAATTCTTAGCCGACCGCTACATTACCGGTGAGTGTCCCCATTGCCATGCAGAGGGCGCATACGGCGACCAATGCGAAAAATGCGGCACTTCTCTATCTCCATTAGATTTGATCCACCCAAAATCGGCTATCAGTGGCAGTGCTCCTGTACTAAAAAAAACCAAGCACTGGTATTTGCCATTGGACAAACACGAAGCATGGCTACGCGAATGGATATTAGACGGACACAAAGAATGGCGTCCTAACGTGTATGGGCAATGCAAAAGCTGGTTAGACATGGGCTTACAACCCCGTGCCGTTAGCCGCGACTTGGATTGGGGTATTCCTGTGCCTGTAGAAGGTGCCGAAGGCAAGGTTCTTTACGTATGGTTTGACGCCCCTATCGGTTATATTTCTAACACCAAAGAATTATTACCAGACACTTGGGAAACCTGGTGGAAAGACCCAGAAACCCGTTTGGTACATTTTATTGGCAAAGACAACATTGTATTCCACTGCATTGTATTCCCCGCCATGTTAAAAGCTGAGGGTTCCTACATTTTGCCCGACAACGTACCTTCTAACGAGTTTTTGAACCTTGAGGGTGACAAAATCTCAACTTCACGCAACTGGGCTGTTTGGTTGCACGAATATTTGGTCGATTTTCCTGGCAAACAAGACGTTTTGCGTTATGTGCTAACTGCCAATGCGCCCGAAACCAAAGACAACGATTTTACGTGGAAAGATTTTCAAGCACGTAACAACAACGAATTAGTAGCCATTTACGGCAACTTTGTAAACCGTACTTTGGTGCTTACCCACAAATATTTTGAAGGCAAAGTGCCTGCACGTGCTGCCCTTAGCGAGTACGACGAAGCTACCTTGCAAGAATTTAAAGGCGTAAAAGAACAAGTAGAGCAACTACTAAACAATTTCAAATTCCGCGAAGCACAAAAAGAAGCCATGAATTTGGCACGCATTGGCAATAAATACCTTGCTGATACCGAGCCTTGGAAATTGGCAAAAACCGACATGCAGCGCGTAGGCACTATTTTGAATATTGCGCTTCAGATTTCTGCCAACCTTTCCATTGTCTTTGAACCATTCTTGCCCTTTAGCTCGGCAAAATTACGTGGCTTATTGCAATTAGAGAACTGGAATTGGAGCAGTTTAGGCAGCCTTGATTTATTGGCAACAGGTAGCAGTATTGCACCCGCCGAACTACTATTTGAAAAAATAGAAGACGCCGCTATCGATGCGCAAATAGGGCGTTTGGCTGACATCAAAAAACAAAATGAGAAACAAGCTTATCAACCTGCTACAGTAAAAGAAGCCACCACCTTCGACGACTTTATGAAGTTGGACATTCGTGTAGGAACTGTTTTAGAATGCCAAAAAGTTCCCAAAGCCGACAAATTACTTCAATTTAAAATAGAAGATGGCATGGGTACTCGCACTATTGTTTCGGGCATTGCCAAATACTACAACCCCGAAGATTTAGTAGGTAAACAAGTATGCTTTATTGCCAACTTCCCTCCTCGCAAACTAAAAGGCATAGAAAGCCAAGGCATGATACTTAGCGCCGAAGACGCAGACGGCCGTTTGGTGGTTATTAGTCCATCGGATCAAGTAACCAACGGCGTACAAGTAATGTAAAAAAAAGAGAGCCTTAGGGCTCTTTTTTTTTGGGTAATATTGCCAAAAAAGCGGTCAATTGACCGCTTTTTTGTTTATGCTGAAAATACTCTTGTATTTTATTTAAAGGTTGTAATTCAAGGCTTGCGTAGTCCGAGAAACCGGAGTTTACTTGGCGTAATTCTGCGATTACGCGAGGGGAGAATAAGTTTACTTATTATCCCAAGCATGAGCAGAATCGCTATAAGCAAATGAGGATTTCGAGGACAAGCATAACGCAGAAGTACACCTTTAAATAAGATACAATTTTATCCTAAGAAGGATATTAGAATACCCGCTGCAACAGCACTACCAATTACACCTGCCACGTTAGACGACATACAATAGTTGAGTACGTGGTTTTTAGGATCGTATTTAAGTGCTATATCGTTGGCTACACGCGATGCCATAGGCACAGCGCTCAATCCGGTAGCTCCCACCAATGGATTGATTTTCTTTTTGCTGAATAGGTTCATGATTTTTACCAACAAAATACCACCAAAGATAGAGAAACCAAATGCCAAGAAACCGCCGGCTACAATACCCAAGGTCTGGAAGTTAAGGAAAGCATCTACTGTCATGGTAGCACCTACCGATAATCCCAAGAAAATGGTAGCGGCATTCATAATGCCATTAGAAGCCGTTTCGAACAAGCGCGAAGTATTTGCCCCTATTTCTTTAATCAAGTTACCAAACATCAACATACCCACCAACGAAACCGCATCGGGTACGATAATGGCAACGATGGTTGTCACCGCAATGGGGAATATGATTTTTAGCGCTCTCATATTCTTAAATTCGGTTTTAGAGGGATATAGCTTGTCTTGCTCTTTCATGTTAATGGACAATTCTTTTTTAGAGCAAGTTAGCTTTACTACCAATGGAATGATAACAGGCACCAATGCCATGTACGAATAGGCAGCAATAGCAATGGGAGCCAACAAGTGAGGAGCTAACTTAAGCGTAGTAAAGATGGCAGTAGGACCATCTGCACCCCCGATAATGGCCAACGAACCGGCTTCTTGAAGGGTAAAGAATTGCGATGCCACCAACAATACGGCAAAAATACCAAATTGCGCACCGGCACCAAAGATAGCCAACTTTAAGTTACGAAGCATCGGACCAAAGTCGGTAAGTGCACCAACCCCCATAAAGATAATAGGAGGAAGCAAACCCGATTTAATCAGCGCATAGTAGATAAGGTTCATGATACCCAAATCGTGCGCAATCTCTGGAAGTGACATTTCGTACACATTCTTAGCCACTTGCACACCATCTTTCATGTAATGCACCATACCTTCGCCATCAGCTCCTAATACACCCATGCCCCCTCCGGGAAAGTTTGCGATAAGCACACCAAAAGCAATGGGAACCAATAGCAAGGGCTCAAATTCTTTCTTAATACCTAAGTACAACAATACAAAGGCAAGCAAATACATGATTAAAAAACGCGGATCGGCGATTATATCGGCGATAGCCGTCATCTCATATACTTTTCTTAAAATCTCTTCCATAAGTCTTAGGCTTTGATTTTCATCAATACATCATCTTCGGCAACAGAAGCACCTGCCCCAAAACAGATTTCTGTAATCACACCATCACATTCGGCAGCAATAGCATTGAAGGTTTTCATTGCCTCGATATAGCAAACGGTTTGACCGGCTTTCACTACATCGCCCACTTTTACAGTAGGTTCACCTTGCGATTTTGCCAAATAGAATTTACCTTCTAATGGAGCGGCTAATTCTTTGCCTTCGCCTGTACCGACGGCAGCAGCAGAAGCTGAAGCAGCTGAAGCAGCAGGCATAGCACCGGCTTCGCCAACGGTTACTTGATAAGCAACTCCATTTACCTCTACTTGTACGGTTTGAGGAAGTGCAACACCACCTGCATTGGCTTTTTCGGCTTTTTTCTTTGCCAAATCGGCCTCAAAATCGGCTTTGGCTTGACCCGATTTGTACAAACGATATTGTTGTGGGTGCATGGCTAATTCAAACAATTCTTCGTCGTCTTCGCCCAAATCCCAACCATTCTCTGCCATTTCTTTGCGGAAACCATCCAACGCATCGGGATAAGAATCCTGTGGATTACCGGTAAAGAATTCGCGGCCCTGTTGTTTGGCTTTTTCTATCAATTCGGGAGCGATAGGACCGGGCAAACGACCCGATTTACCCAATAGCATATCCCAAATATCGTCGGCAATCATGCTCCAACGTTCGCGTCCTTTTTCCATTTGGATTACGTTCATTTGAGCCATATTTTTAACGTATTGACTAAAAGGAGTTACCAATGGAGGATAGCCCATCTTAGGCCATACGTAAGCTACTTCGTTAAATAGTTTTACCAACATTTGGTCTTGCGTCATGGGTTCTTTGCCGTTTTTAGCGAAGTACTTGTTCAAGCTGTCAAGCGCATCGTTTAGGTCGTTCATCAAGCTACCCATCATACCACCGGGAAGTCCGGGAGCAATCAAAAGCGAGTTCATTTGACGGTTACGTGCAGGAATGTAGTAACCCAAGAAATCGTCCATCATGGCTTGCACTTGGCTACGCACTTCCATGTAAGCTTCCATGTTAATTTCTGGTACATCAAAACCTGCATCTTTCAACATCGCCTGAACAGCCAATACGTCTGCATGACCTGTACCCCAAGACAAAGGTTCCATACCTACATCCACATAATCACAACCTGCTTTACATACCTCCAAGATAGATGCCATGCTAAAGCCCGGACCTGCATGCGAGTGGTATTGAATAGGAATATTGGGGTATTTGGTTTTGATGTTCTTCACAATTTCGCCCAAGGTTACAGGACGACCAATACCTGCCATGTCTTTTAAGCAGATTTCGTCCGCACCGGCTTCGATTAGCTCGAATGCCATATTGGTGTAGTATTCTACGGTGTGCAAAGGCGAGAAAGTGATGCACAAACAGCATTGTGAAATCATGCCACCATCGTGTGCATATTTAATAGAAGGAATGATATTACGTGTATCGTTCAATCCGCAGAAAGTACGTGCAATATCTGTTCCTTGTTTTTTCTTCACTTTATAGAATAGCTGACGCACATCTGCAGGAACAGGATTCATGCGCAAGCCATTAAGTGCACGGTCCAACATGTGGGTTTGAATACCTGCTTCATGGAAAGGTTTGGTCCATTCTCTAACGGCTTTGTTGGGGTTTTCGCCGTACAACAAATTTACTTGTTCAAATCCGCCACCATTGGTTTCTACACGGGCAAAACAGCCCATTTTTACAATAGCTGGCGCTACTTTTACCAATTGATCAACACGTGGCACATACTTACCGGCCGATTGCCACATATCTCTAAATAGTAGAGAAAATTTTACTTGTCTTTTCTTTGCCATAGTATAAGGTATTATAATTTTTCTATTTTTTGAGCTGCTTTCTTGCCACCGCTAATTGTCAAGATGGCTTTATTGATGGCTTCTTGTACATTGCTATCAATGGTTTGCACCGCATTGACGATTGGTTTAACTTCTTCTGGGAAAAATCTATTGACTGTTTTAATCAGCAAGTTACCCAATAAGATGATAATCGTCAATACTGCAAACACGGTAAGCAAACCGATTAACATAAGTATCGAGGCTTCTAAAAACATATCCCAATTGGATAGCTGCTCTGCCGCTACCGGGACATTTAGTAAAATGACTGTTAAGTTCATATTGTATTCGTTTGTGTTTTTTTACTATATCCTGTATATTTATACGATATATTGCATAAAAATGCAAAATCAAACAAAGATAGCAAAAAAATATAAAATTACCGATATTTTGCCCCTTTTTATTTTAAGGTGGTGACAAAATACCGGTAATTGATACAAATTTATTACAGAAAACTATCTTGTAAGCAACACCTTGACGCTGATTCCTACCTCAGAAATAGTGGTAGGATACGAGGTAGAAACTACAGGTGTACGCATTTGCAAATCGTAGAAGAGATTAAAACTGATGCGCTCGCTAAACACATAGTTCGCCAAGAACTTAAACGTGGTCACCCAATCGCCGGCAGTAGCTTGTGTCTCATTTTGCTCTATTTTATGCACCAATGTTTTGGTGTCCTTGATGGAGAAATCGGCACGCAAGGTAAGGTCATTATTCACCTGTTTTGACGATTTTCCTTGACGCAACGAAAATTTCAAATCGCTAAATTTATAACCAAGCCCCACCACATATTCGTTATTATGTGATTCTACCAACTGGTTGCTTGCCAAGTTCAAGCCCATGTTACGTCCTTTGCGCCATTCTGCTTTAAGCGACAAACTGTTTTTCAAGTTTACATCCACCCCAATCAACGGACTAAACTGCTCGTTAATGGTAACAGCATTGAAGGTATAGCGGCTGGATGGCGTCATACCCCCTGTCAGCACATCTTCGATATAACCAAAATCATCCCCATAGGTCGGGTCTGCAATAAAGGTCTGATCGCCGCCATACGAGCCTATTTGATATTTACAGGTGTATGCATGGGTAATGTTAAAGCTACGGAACTTCTCTTGGAACCAAGGTATACGCATAAGCGAATTACAGCTTACTTGCCAGTTGGGCAAGAACGTCCAGAAATCGGGCATAGAAGATAAGTTTACTCCTTCTACATTTCTGCCACCGTAGGCTGCCAAGAAGGCAGGAATCAAGACATCGTCCGAGTTCAATCCAAAAGGCGAGGACGGATTGTATTTTTGCTGTAAACGCGACTGAATAACACTTCGATACGACAAGAATTTGTTAAACAAATCGCCACCCATACCCGTAAAGGCTGTTCCTATCGCCACGTAGCTCATCGACAAGCTACCATTTAGATTAGTCAATTGACTATCCCCGTTCAATTTCACATCTCTGTTTTCTACAAATTGACGGTTGGCAGCCACGTTAATTTTAAATCCGGGGAAAGGTTCTACCAAAGCGGTTGCCTTAAAGGTTTCGTTATGGATAAACTGCACCGGATTATAAATAGCGTCCGATGTTAGCAACCAACCGTTTGACAAGGCTCTGTTCAAAATATCGTCACTCTGTATACCAAAGACAAAATCCCAACCCGGAGCCGTCATATCGTTGTAGCTTGTCAATCCAAGGCAGGTAACACCGGGACGGAAACCGGGTAGTATCGTACCATCCGTTTGCGAATAGTTAAAGGTAACGTTGCGCAAAAGCATCAACACCCTTGCCGTTACATCCAATGCCACATTGCCTGCGGGATCATTACCACCTGTTTGCACATTGACAGCTACCGTCACTTTTTCTTTGCCTATCACTCTAATGGTATTGGCATCTACCACCTTGTATTTAAGCTTGTACTTTTTACCATCGACCGTTGCTTTGATACGTGGATTCTTGTCGTTTAAGCGGTGTTTAATCACAATGGTATCGCCTTTTTCCAACGTAATTTCTTTGTCAAAGTTCTTAACCGGTTTTTTACGTTGACCTCCGCGCGAAGAGCCGTATTTACGGTTTACTTCTTTGAGATAGGACGATTTGTTGTATAGGGTTTCAAAATTAAACTTACCATCCAACTGCCATGTGCCTTTACTGCTTGCCGTGTTGGCTATCACATCCGTTCCGTTTACCCATTGATACGTACCATCGTACTTAAAGTTGGCATTGATCCAATTGAACAGCTGCATTTTATTGAAAGGAACTGCCCACGATGCTGTAAAACGTTGGTTGTAGTCTTGTGGAGAGCCCAACTCTTTTAAACTTGACCATACCGAGTCTTTCCACATTTGGTACTCGTCCGGATACAACTCGCTATTTACGCCACCGTCGTTTTCATTGATCAGCGAACGATTAGAGGTAGTTAGGGTTAGCTTGATATTCTTGGTTAAATCCCATGCAAAGTCAAAGTCGTTGTTCCACATAAAATCTTTGGCAAACGATGGTTCTAAGGCAGATCCACCTTCTTGAAAGTCTCTCACCACCTGTTCGTAATAGTTTCGTACAAAGTTGGTTTTGAAAGACACCAATTTAGGAGCATAATAGAATCCAAAATCGGTTAGCCACTTGGCATATTTTGACTTTTTAAGTGCTTCGATCTTAGCAAAAGGTTCTACCGGCTCGGGCGACCACGAAAACTCGTACGATCCGTACGCATTGCAATACTGATCTACCTGTCGAGTAGTATTAGGGTCTTGCGAAACCGTCTCCGAGTACGAACCACCTATGGTAAAGTTGGCAGGGTCCCATGGACGCTGTCCCTTTTTACTGCTTATTCCCACACGAATAGCAGGAACCGATAAACTTTGCGTGGTCACCTTATCTTGCGCCACGCTTAAGATAGAGTCGCGCATCTGTTTCGAACCTGTCGCCGCCAACGCATCGCTTAACAAAATATCTTTATCCAATGGATTGTACTTAGGATTGACAATTTCTTGCGAGAGCGAATAGCGTACCGGGAAGGTAACATTTGCTTTTTCGGGGAAAAGTTTGCCCAACTCGATGCTGGCATTTACATTGTATTGATAGTAATCGTCTTGACGACGTTCTTGCACCTTTTGTTCTACTCCACCATAACCGATGGTTTCTACACGACCTGCCGCATTCACTTTGATAAAGTCGGACAACGCCAAGTCCAAACTGGCACGTGCTGCCACGCCTCCTTGTTCGTTAAAATTGGTAAGCAACAACTCGTCCACCCAGATTTCTGCCGATTTTTGGGTACGAGAACCATTGCGCACCCCAATCATCAACACATCTACTTCGCCCAAACTTGGATTACCCACAATGGTCATACGGTTATTGGGGTTATTAAAGTCCATCAACGAATAGGGTGTCAAGTTGGTAACCGACGATCCTTGACGTGCTTTTTCTTCGTTCCTTGCTTTCTTAAGCTCGGTCAAAAACTCGAGTGGCAAGGTTATTTTATTATTTTTGGGCCAAACCATCTCACGGTCGGAGGTGATATTGTTGGAATACTGACCTTCGGGGGTGATGGTCAATGGCACCTCGTACTCGTAATAGTTATTTTGGTAATCCGATCCTAATCGGATAAATAGTTTTAAATCGTTATCTTTCAATTCGTTTACCTCGTCCGGCAAGGCTTCGGCGTGCACAAACATTTCCAACTGACCGTACTGACGCATATCGTAACCACCCAAACGCTTATACATAGCACGTGCATCCTTGGGCGATAGATTCAACACCTTGATCACCATTGATTGTTCGTTTTCTTGACGAACTTGTTGTTGGCTGGGGTCTATTTCGCGAGTTACTCCGGGAGGCAATATGTAATTTACCGGCGTTTTATCGGCATTTTCTTCGATGCTGACCGAAGACATCTCAATCATGGCATCGTCTTGATGATGGCCACGTTCCAATTCTTTGGTATAGGTACGCCATTCGCCTTTAACCAACTCCATGGTGGCAAAACGAAGGTTCACGTCTTCGACAAAGTTAGTCAAGTACAAACGCATAAAACGAATGGACTTAAAGCTACGGATACCCCCTTGCGAAATATAGTTATCTGCATCGCGCAATGGAATTTTAAATTGATACCAATGCACAGTACCGGTTGTACCATCCTTTAGTGTCACCACCGAAGTAACTCTGTCTGTAATAAAGTTACGCCCCACCACCATATCACTTGGACGTAACGACACCTTGTATTCGTAGTATTTTTCGCCATCGCCCATGGTATTATCCAAGTTGATATCCTCGACATCCGGTTTATTGGTCGATGCGGTGGTATAGGCGTCCGACTCATTTCTTGCTTTGGAGTTGCCTTCTGTACCATTGTAGTAACGATAGCGATCCAACACACCGACTTCTGCTGCGTCGTAATCAGCACCACGATAGTGGTGGAAATTATCACCGGCAGGGTCATTTAAGGGAGAATATTCGTCCTTTTCCATGGTCTCGATCACCTGCGGGCTTAGTTTGGAGCGTAGTTGCTGCACAAAATGTGCATAACTTTCGTGTTGCAACTCTTCTACCGTAGTTAAACCATCCAAACCAACGTCTTGCGCATTTCTGGCATCGACAGAGTTATCGAAAGCATATACCACCGATTGTTGAGTAGGTGCTTTACCCCATGTGGTCGTTACCACATTTTCCATATTGCCATCGGTTGGCAAACCATTTTCGTAGAATTTACGACCGTCCTTCAAAATATCTTCCGATATATCTCCCAAGTTAATGTACATATCCCCACCCTGCATACTTCCATCGTTGTACACAAAGGGGTCCATCAACCAAAATTCCAAGTACTCGATGTTGTTGGATTCAAAGTCGGTCGTTTCTAATTTGCGCATAATACCTGCCCATTTAGAAGCAGGATTTTTCATTTTACCGTTTTGGTCGTAGCTATCGGCATAAATATTATAGGGACCACGTTCGGTAGGATGATACGCCAAATCGAGGGTCTGAATATAGCTTGATTGTCCATACACCAACTCTCTGTTAGGGAATATTTCATTTTCGGAGATTTGACGCACAAAGTGATTGGAAAGTTGTTCTTTGTCTTTTCTAATGTGCGAAGGCGTATTGGCTGTGCTTTGATTAAATAGATTATCGATGTAGTACCACGACAGCAAGGCGCGGTTTTTACCGTATTCCACATTGTTGCTAAGCATGGATTCGGCAAAACGAGCTGGCGTACTTGCCAAACGCCAATTAGAAGCATAACGTACATCAAAACCGATAGTGGTAGACTCAAAGTCGTCTATATAAGCCTTTCCTTGCGCACCACGGGCAGAGCCGGGTATCATGTGCGCAAATTCGGCATCAAAAGCAATGGTCGATGCTTGTTTTAGGTTTAGTATCGGCAATTTATTGAGCCAATCGGTTATGGCTTGGAATTGATTACGGTACGATGTATTCAAGCCCCAAATGGTATTTGCCACCGGATCATCGCCATAAGTTACTTTAGAAGTAAGCGGTTTTTCGGAGAAATACATAAGCGTACCACCCACATTAAAGTGATCGTTAAAGGCATAATTCAGCGAAGTACCAATCAACGATTTGCGTTGCATATTAAACATCGATTGGCTTTCGACCGATACGCTGATGGGAGTACCTAAGTCTATTAAATCTTGATTCATGATGGTAACAACCCCCATCATGTAATCGACGGTATAGTCCACATTCTCGGTAAGCACCACACCACCTGCGGTAACCCTTACCGACCCTTTGGGTATGTTCATGGCATTGAGCCTGATTTCCGAGCCGGAAGAAGCCCTGTATTCTCCCTCTAAGTAGAACTTGTTTTTTTCGGCATATTCTTGAGCCGTGGTTAAAGTAGAATCGTACAACTCTTGAAAACAATACTTTTCGACCAGCTTAGGATCATTTCCCAACTTTTTCGCCAAATGCGATCCAAAAGGTTCTACAACGGGGAATATAATTTTACCGTTTTGACTGATAATGGTATAGCCCTCAATAAAGTCAAAAATACCATCCCCCTTGGGACGTTCGTTGCCGTGCGAATCCAAATGATCCAATCCCATTACACGCAACAATGGTTCTTTGGCAATAGGACCTTCTGTAATGTAGCGCAAGTCGATACCGGTCGAATCGTTCTTGTACATCACATTCATGGTAAACTTGCTTTCCTGTACCTGATATGCACCCAACGAATAGATGTTTTTCATCATCAAGTCCCACGTTGGCATCTGCGGCGATTTATCGGTCGATTTTAGCAGTTTTAATGCCAATGGTTTGCTAAACTCGCCCGACGAGTTAGACAGCTCGCCCACGGTATACACCTTTCCTTGGTAGGTATATTGGAAAGCTACTGCCAACATCTCATCATTATTCAAAGCAGATTTGAGCGATATATACCCCAATTCTTTGTTTAAGGTATAATCTGCCTCTTCTAACTTGCGTACCCCCTCCATTTTTACGTAATCGGTGGCATTCTCCATGCCAAAACTTTTTAGGTAGGTATCGATCTCGTAAATTTGGGGCAAACCGCCACCTGACTGTACTACAGTAGCAAACAAGGTATTGGCATTATTGGCAGGCACCACCGATGCACCGGTTGGAGCAAAAGAAGCATTGTGTATTTTTTGGGGCTCTGCCAAGTCGGCAAATGCCACCACATTGATGGTATTTTGATAGTTGGTGGTATTTTTGTTGGTTACCCAAACCTCAATGGCAGTAATAGAAATACCCGATGCAATATTGGGCACATCTTTCATCCACTCATCGTAATGGTCCCTAAAATAGTGCGACAAGAAGTAGTGCCTATTTTCGTCGTACTGATCGGCTGACACCATAAAATCGGTGGTTTGCGCACCACTGGTATTAACCGTTTGCGATTCGGATTCTTGCTGCGAGAAGACAGCACCTACGCTTAATTTACCAAATTGCAATTCTGCCTTCACACCAAACAAGCTGGTGCTACCGGTAATCAACGAACCGGTAAGCGGCATGCTTACGTTACCTGCTTCTAACTTTTTGATAATATCATCTTCCTTGCCTTCGTACTGCAATTTAAGCATCGATTGATCAAAATCAAAAGTAGCTTCGGTGTTATAGTTAAGACCAAATTTCAATTTATCGCCCACCGAACCGGTCGCATTAAGTTGGATTTTTTCGTCAAAATCGAAAGTAGGAGCCGGATTTTGTGCGCGTTCGCTCAAAGAAGGGTCTTTTAGCTTTTTAAAATTCAATCCAAAAATCAATTCGGCAGAACCTTGCAGCTGTATTTGCACGCCACCGGGACCAAACACCCTGTCCGCCTGACCAATATCAAATTTCATATCGGTCAATGAGAATTGATGTTTCTTTTCTTTCTCTTCGCGTGAGCGCTCCAAATAGTAAGATTGCATGGATTTTTGAGCCGCATACTGCAAATACTCTTCGCTGCTCAAATAAAAAGGCACGTCCAATTCGTCTTCACCAAGAGTGGTATTAAAGTAGTATTGCCCCGTTACCGGATCGTAATTAACCGTTGTTTGAATGTTATCAGGTACCGGCAAATCGGCAGGAGATTGCACCGTTAAATCTTGGTGCGACTCGGCGTAGTTTTTTGATATGGGATAGTGCAATTCACTTTCGGCTGTAGCCTCCGGGGTAGTTTGCGACTGCTCTTGCTGCGCAAAAAGGGGTTGCAAAGGCATCACAACCACAGCAAGTAATAAAAGACAAAGACGTATGTAACGATTTAGCGATTCCAACTCCTACAACAATTTTAGGGCTTTCTTAATAACTTGTTCTACGGATAGCGCAGGGTCATCGGATAAAATCTTTGCCACCACTTTTTGCGATTGAGTCGCTGCAAATCCTAACATAGACAATGCAGCTACTGCTTCTGCAGCAATTTGTTGGTTGGGTGCCGATGGAGCTGCCATACCGACAGTGTTTGCCACCACATCCAATTCTTTTATCTTGTCTTTAAGGTCTACCAATATACGTTGCGCTGTTTTTAAGCCAATACCTTTTACCGATTTAATGGCATTTACATTTTCGGTTTGTATGGCCTGACAGAGTTCTGCCACCGACAACGAAGATAAAATCATACGTGCCGTTCCAGCTCCCACACCCGACACCGAAATAAGCAATAAAAACATACGCCTTTCGGTCGAGGTTGCAAATCCATACAATACAAAAGCATCCTCCCTGATGGATTCGTACAAGAATAATTTAGCTACCGATTTATCTTGTATCGCGCTATACGTTTGTAGCGATATATTAACCATATAGCCTACACCTTGGTTCTCCAACACTGCGTAGGTTGGGGTTATTTCCACTATATCGCCTTTAACGTATTCTAACATTTTTTACGTATCTACAAGTTTGAGCCGACAAAATTAGTACAAATCAAATAATCCTGCAATATATCAACGTAGTAATGGCAAAAATCGTATATAGTTTTAAGTTAAAAAAATCCAAAAGTTTGCACTTTTGGATTTTATATTTCGACAGTAGCATTTACTGCCAAAAGGCAATGCTTCCGGGTATATCACCTGTCGTCTGTTTCCACTGCAATTGTCCTTGTACATTGCAATAAAACAGCGTACCCGGTGTTACAAAATTAGCTGCATCTGTTACCAATATATCGCCCGTAATAGGATGAACAGCAATGGAATACGGATACACAATTTGTTTTTTTACATCGTCCGACAGAAAAGAGCTGTTGTCTATTTGCTGCGTATTGAGTTGCAAGGTATAGTAGTGGTATTCGGTTTGATACAAAGGAGCTGGCCCATAAACGATGTCAATGATATAAGCCACATCATCTTTAATAGCATAAGCAGTAACCCCCTTCCCCAATGCTTTGACGGTCTTGTCCATGGTATTAACAGCATACAAATTGGAAGCCACATCGGCATAATTACCTCTACTGCTTACATACAACGTACCGTTAGGAGCTAAAAACATACGATACAGGTTGATCGCTACCGGAATTTTCTCTTCTTCTACAAAACTATCCATATTGACCACCGAAATGGTATTGTCGTAATTTTCGGGAGTATATCCACCCGAATTTGCCACGAACAATTTACCATCCTTCACCACCATCTCTTCGGGTTGACGGCCTACTGTCACTTGTCTGCCTAACATCAAGCTAACGGTATCCACCTCCATTACAAAACCTAATTGCGTACCATCGGTTTGCATCTGTCCTGCATAAGAACTAAAATATGCCTTGCCATTGGCAAAAGCAGCACTGCGAGCATTGGGAATTTGCAACGAGGCAAGATGAGTAGCTGTTTTCGCATCCATTACCTCTACCAAATTAGAGCCATTGATAATGGCATACATTTTACTTCCATACACATACAATCCTGTGCCCACATCGCCCAATCCATCTACCACCTGTGGATTACGCTTGCTAAACACATCATTTTGATAGTAACCTGTGGCATAATCAAAATAATCAAGTATGGCCTTATTGGCACCCATAGTACCCTCATTGAGCAAATAAAATCCACTATAAGTAGGATTTTGAACAGGGTCAGTTACCGGCACTCCTTCGGGCATAGGAGGTTCGGGGGTACATGCTATCATCAACAGCGACAAGCATGTCAGCAAGAAAAAAGGTTTTCTTCTTTTCATTTTAGACTATTTAAATTGGTTATACTACTATTCGATGGTTACTTTGAAGGTCATTTTGCCATTGATGCCGGGCATGGGGTAGCCTCTCACCACCTCGTACTGGAGATTAGCAAGGTTATTTACATCGACCGACACATAAAAATGACAGCGTTTACCTGTCCACTCTTTGCCTAATGACAAATCGTGCGTAGAGAACGGTTCTACATAGTTAATTGGGATATTGGCACTTTGTTCGTAACGTTTTCCCGTATAAATACAGCTGTAATGCAAATGCCATCCTTTATAGCCCAACTGAAAAAGCGCCGAAAAACTATGCCAAGGCGTATAGGGAATTTGCCCTCCATAGTAGGGACTATTGGGATAGGTAATATCTTGCGCCCTCGTAAACGTATAGGTTCCTTTTATGCCCATCGTCCAATCTTCGCGCCACCTAAATCCCATATCAAAACTTACATCTGTTCCTATAACGCGCACTTTTCCTATGTTCATCATTTGCCACCTAAACGGATTGGCAGCAGGTACCGACACAATTTTATTGGTCACATAATTGTAATAGGCATCCGCCTGAATACCCATCGACTCCAACACCTTACCTGCCCATTGAAACCGATACGTAATCCCTATATCCACCTGATCGACAAACTCCGGTTGTAACGACGAGTTGCATATAAAGGTGTAGTACAAATCGTTAAAGGTAGGCATGCGAAACACCCTTTTATAAAATGCCCTGATATCAAACAGTTCGGTAAGAATGGGCCTAACAGACAGCAAAACAGCAGGCGTAAATACATTTCTATTGGGCGATGCTACTCCTTTTTGGAGCGTTTCGCTTACAAAAGTTCCTAAAACAGACGCATTTACCTTTACGTATTGCCAATTAAAATCGGTGGCCAAAGAGAGCAAGCCTGTATAACGCATGGGAAAGACAAAATTCTTAACATCGGCTTGCAGATAGTTCCACTGAAAGTCGGCAGATAAGGCAACTTTCCACCAACGATACAGCGTAAAAGCATTGGCAAGCGAGGCATACACTTCTTGTTGGCGATAGCTTTGATCAATGTATTGCGTGGTAGTATCAGGATTCAAGTAGCGCGTATAGTCGTAAGCATACTTTGCCTTTGCCAATAATTCGTAAAAAGAGAGCACCTGTTTTTGAAAGGATGCTTGCACAAAAAAGTTATCATCCCACTGACGCTGATGGTGCTCGTACACATTGCGTGCCACATAACCGGGCAATCCCCGTTGCGAATAGTAGTTGTACACTTGCGCTTTCCACTGCCCTTTGTAAAGTTTGCCAAAAACAGCCGCTTCTGTACGCACTGCATTGATATCGGCATTTTCGCGCACCATGGTTGTATCGTACAGCAATGCACCATTAGGGGCTATTTTTTTATGCTGAAAATGATAGCGACCGGTAGCGTAGGTATATTCGGCACTAACAGAAGTGCTGATGTTCTCCGACCACTTTTGCTGCCACAGCAAAGATGGATTCGCTAATCCAAACGACCCAGCCTTCATGGTTGCTGTAAATCGTGTTTTACCTTGCGTAAACTGGGGAACTTTGGTGGTTAAATAAATAGTTCCTGCCGCCCCATAATCTTTTGCCGACTGCAAGATATCGGTTTTTTGACCATTGTAGAGCTTTATTTCTTCTAAATTATCGATAGAAAAACGTCCCAAGTCTATTTGTCCATTCTGGGCATTTCCCAACTGAATACCATCGTAAAACACGCCCATTTGCTGCGTACCCATACTCCTAATATTGATGGTTTTAATGCCACCTACACCCCCATAATCTTTGAGTTGCACCCCCGAAAAAAAACGTATAGCATCGGCTACCGACTGGGTATTAAGCAAGGTAAGCGTTTTATTATCCATGGTTTGCAAGGGTGCCACAGACGCCTTACGACGAGGTTGTGCAAACTCTATCTCCTCCAACTCATAAATTTTTGTGGTATCAAAAGAGCTAACTACAACCATATCAGCATACATCGCAGACGACGCACACCAACAAAACAGCCATAAGAGTAAAGAAAGTTTTGATTGCATAAAATCAGCTTTTTTCGCGAAAGCTATTTCTTTTCACATCGTAGTGGCAGGTCTTCTGACTTGTTCCGTTTTAAACTCCTTCCCAACCCTATAAGAGTCAGTGGCATAGTATTGTTCAAAACACACAGGAACTTACAGCAGCGCGACTGTTCAGGATTTGCACCTGATTCCCTTTTCAACAAAGCGACGAACGTCGCTTCATCACCAACAAGGGGGCAAAGGTACGATTTTTTTTTGTAACACCAATTTTTGAACAAAAAATTGGTGTTACAAAAAATTGGTGATTTGGTGATTTGGTGATTTGGTGAGGCGGTGATTTGGTGAGGCGGTGATTTGGTGAGGCGGTGATTTGGTGAGGCGGTGAGGCGATTCAATCTGACGACATTTGGTGGAGGTCGGAAAAAGATTTATATGTGCAAAAACGTTAAGCAAAATGTGTTGTTTGAGCGAAGCGAGTTCACATTTTGTAGTTTTTGTATGTAAAATTATTCCATGTTTTTTCTCGTGACTCGGCATAGTCAAGTATACTTGCCTCTGCGCTCGCTACTCGAAAAAATCCCGACCGGAAACCAAGTCGGAAGATGAAGCGCCGAAACAAAAAGGCATTGCGATTTTGAACCACGGACGCACGAGCCGTGCGTCCCTACTTTCGACTTGTGACTTTTGACTTGCGACTTAATTCGGGCTTGCCCGAATTAATGCTCAATAGTAGGATCGTACTCGTTGATACGATCGTCAGAAAGGTATTTTTTTGTTTCCGACGCTACGATACCGCTAAGAAGCAACAAAGACACAAGGTTTGGCACCGCCATCAGCGCATTGGCACAATCGGAAAACACCCAAACCAAATCCAATTTAGCCACGCATCCTATAAACACTGCCACCGACCAAATAATACGAAAAGCAAGCAGTATTTTCTTTCCGCCTAAATGTTCAACGCACCGCTCAGCGTAATAAGACCAGCCCAATATAGTAGAAAAAACAAAAGACAACAAAGCAATGGTAAGCAAGCCGTTGCCCCATGCATGTAGTTTACCAAATGCCATGCTGGTAAGAATCGCTCCGTCCGAAAAATCGATATCAGGATATGCCAATACACTCGAAACCAACACGATACCCGTTAAGGCACAAATAATAACCGTATCCCAAAAAGTAGCCGTCGAAGACACCAACGCTTGGTTTACCGCATTATCTGTTTTGGCTGCAGCCGAAACAATAGGAGCAGACCCCATACCCGACTCGTTAGAGAATAAACCGCGCGAAATACCATAGCGCATTGCCAACATAGTACCGCCACCTGCAAATCCGCCTCCAACAGCCTCAAGACTAAAAGCAGACTTAAGTATCAACAACAAGGCATCGTCAATCCAAGTATAATTTAAAAGCAGAATCGCTACACAGCCTATAATGTAAATAACAGCCATAATGGGCACAAAAACCTCGCACACGCGCGAGAGCCATTTAATTCCCCCCATCGTTACCAACCCGATTAAAGTTGCCATAACAAAGCCAGTAACGTAAGTAGAAACTCCAAAGTTTTCTTGCATCAAGGTGGATACCGAGTTGGCTTGCGTCATATTACCAATACCAAATGCAGCACAAATCGTTGCGATGCAAAAGAACACAGAAAGCCATTTCATTTTGAGGGCTTTTTCGATAACCACCATCGGACCACCTATCATGGTTCCGTCGGAAGTTTTGTAGCGGTATTTTACCGAAAGTAGAGCCTCGGCATACTTAGTTGCCACCCCAAAGACACCCGTTAGCCAGCACCAAAAAACGGCACCCGGACCGCCCAAAGCGATGGCAGTTCCTACACCGATAATGTTTCCCGTTCCAATGGTAGCAGCCATCGCAACCATCAATGCGCTAAAATTGCTAATATCGCCTCCTGCAGAACTGCCCTTTAACGACAATTTAATGGCTTTACCTATGTAACGCTGTATGCCACCCGTACGGAAAGTTAAGAACAAGTGCGTACCAAACAGCAGGACTACCATAGGGACGCCCCACAAAAACGCACTAAATTGAGATAAGATATCTAATACTATATGCTGAATTTCACTCATTTATCTTACGAAGTTCAAAGTTGGAACCTAAATATTTTTCACGTACCACCTCATTGGCTGCCAACTCTTCGGCTGTGCCTTGAAACATGATTTTCCCTTCAAAAAGCATGTACGCCCTATCGGTAATGCTCAAGGTTTCGTGTACGTTATGGTCTGTAATTAGAATTCCAATATTTTTATCCTTTAGTTGAGCAACGATGTTTTGAATATCCTCTACCGCGATAGGATCTACACCGGCAAAAGGCTCGTCCAACATAATAAATTTCGGTTCGATTGCCAAGCAACGGGCGATTTCGCAACGACGGCGTTCGCCACCGGAAAGTTGATCGCCCAAACTTTTTCGCACCTTATTTAAATGAAATTCATTGATTAAAGACTCTAATTTTTCGCGTTGGTATTCTTTGGAGAAAGAGGTCATCTCTAAAACGGCACGAATATTGTTTTCTACCGTCATGTGCCTAAAAACCGAAGCTTCTTGTGCCAAATAACCAATGCCCTTACGAGCACGCTTGTATACTGGATACTTAGAAATATCCAAATCGTCCAAAAAGATTTTGCCCTCATTGGGTTTTACCAAACCGGTTGTCATGTAAAAAGTGGTGGTTTTCCCGGCACCATTGGGGCCTAACAATCCCACAATCTCGCCCTGCGTTACCTGTATGGACACATCGCTTACCACGACACGTTTGCCGTATCGTTTCCACAAATGTTCGGTGCGCAACACCATTTTACCCGACATATCTTGCATAAGATTAAATGAATTTTTCGCTATCCGACAGCAAACTTACATCGTTGACAAATTGACGAATACGCTGCTCGTCGGTACGTTTACACACCAACAAGGCATTATCGGATTCTACTACTATATAACCTTCCAAATCGTGCAATACCGCCAATTTGCCTTCGGGTAATACGACAATATTGTCTTTACAATCGTAGGTAAGCGCTTGGCATTTTAACACTACATTGTTATCGGCATCGGCAGCAGACAAATCACACAAAGCCCCCCAAGTACCCAAATCGGACCAACCAAAGTCGCCACACAATACATACACGCTCTTGGCATGTTCCATGATCCCATAGTCGATAGAGATATTTTGACAAGAGGGGAACATATCATCAATAAAATCCTGCTCCTTGGGGGTATTCATATAGTGCATACCCGACTCAAATTTCTGAGCAATATCGGGCAAAAAGTCTTTAAATGCCTGATCGATTGTTTTAACGCTCCACATAAACACACCCGAATTCCAGAAAAATTCACCACTCTGCATAAAAATGGTGGCCATCTCTAAATTGGGTTTTTCGGTAAAGGTTTTTACCTTCTTAAAGTTGCTATCTCCTTCTTCGCCTGCTTGTATATAACCATAGCCCGTTTCGGGACGATTGGGCTTGATACCCAAGGTAAGCAAACGATCGCTCTCTGCCACAAAGTGCAGCCCATGCTCAATGGCATTGAGAAACTCCATCTCTTTGGTAATCAAATGATCCGACGGAGCCACCACCATAGAAGCATTGGGATTGATGGCCTTGATATGGCTCATAGCATAAGCAATACAGGGTGCTGTATTACGACGAGCCGGTTCCAACAATACCTGATTTTCTTTAATCAAGGGCAATTGTTCCAATACCAACTCTTTATAGGCACGATTGGTTACAATCAAGATATTCGATGCAGGGATTACTTTCGAGAAACGATCAAATGTCATTTGCAGCAACGAACGACCGGTACCAAAAAAATCTAAAAATTGTTTGGGACGATTATTACGGCTAAATGGCCAAAAGCGGCTACCCACTCCACCTGCCATAATAACACAATAGTTATTATAATTCATGATTGTATATAATTTATTAGGTATCTTTACTCAAAAAAAATGCAGCGTTATACGCGCACAAACACTATCACTTACAAAAGTAAACAAAGAATTTTGATAAAAAAATTTTTTTATATGAAAAACTTTGTATACCTTTGCATCCGCAAACAAGAAAAAAGCCATTTGCCCAGATGGCGGAATCGGTAGACGCGCTGGTCTCAAACACCAGTGGATTCACTTCCATCCCGGTTCGACCCCGGGTCTGGGTACCAAAAGAGAAGTTCAACAGAGCTTCTCTTTTTTGTTTAAAAGACCCGTACATTTACACCAAGTACCACCACACTACAAAAAGAATTTACAGACAAACAGTACTGCCAATACATAAGTTGAAAATTGCACTTTCTTAGCATTTCCCGCCAATAGCTGTATGGCGACGTAGCTAATTAGTCCAAAGGCAATTCCATTGGCGATACTGCAAGTAAATGCCATCATAACCACACACAAGATAGCAGGCACCGCTTCGGCATAGTTAGAAAAATCTATTTTGGTGACGCTACTCATCATCATAAAACCCACCAATATCAGTACGTGTCCCGTAGCAGCATCGGGCATGGCTAAAAACAAAGGAGCCATAAACAGCGAAATCACAAAACACATACCGGTAACAAAAGCGGTCATTCCTGTTCGTCCTCCTACCGCTATACCCGACGTACTTTCTACAAAAGTAGTAACGGTACTACTTCCCATAACAGCACCTGTCGTTGTTGCTATGGCATCCACCATAAAAGCTCGTTTCATCCATGGCATTTTGCCGTCTTTTTCTACCATTTGCGTATGTTGAGCCACTCCTAACAAGGTACCTATGGTGTCGAACATATCCACAAAAAGCAATGTAACAACCACTACCCAAAAATCGACGGTAGCCACCTGTGTAATATCAAACTTAAACATAATGGGAGCCGGCGATGGCGGCAAACTAAACACCCCTTCAAAATGAGTTAGTCCCATCGGAATACCTATTAAAGTTGTCAAGACAATCCCATACAACAAGGCTCCATTTACTTTTTTATGAAGCAAGGTCGCAGTAATGATTAGTCCGATACAACACAACAAGCCCGAACCATGAGTTACAGCCCCCAAATCGACCAAGGTCGACTCGTGATTCACAATCAAGCCGGCACTTTGCATGCCCAAAAACAACACAAAAAGTCCAATACCGGCACCTATAGCTTGTCGCAAACATAAAGGAATACTGTACACAATCTTTTCTCGTAAATTAGTAAGTGTAAGTATGATAAAAATCAATCCTTCGACAAATACCGCCAACAACGCCATTTGCCACGAGTAACCCATCGATAAACAAACAGTATAAGCAAAAAAGGCATTCAGCCCCATACCCGGTGCCAGCGCAAATGGAAGTTTGCCGTAAAAGGCCATCAAAAAGGTAGCCATTGCCGATATTAATGCTGTTACAGTAAAGACAGCACCTTGGTCCATTCCCGTTTCAGACAACACATCGGGATTAACAGCCAATATATAGGCCATCGTAAAAAAGGTTGTGAATCCTGCTAATATTTCGGTTTTAACTTGGTGTTTCTGAGGATAAAAATCAAACACCTTGGTGAGCCATGATTTTTTCATTTTGCGGATAATTTGAGCACAAAAATACAATTAAAATTGCACATGGACAACCATACCCTTCTATCGTCCGTAAGCAAAAAAAATATTTCTACAAAAAAAGGGAAGAAGCCTATACCTATAGGCTTCTCCCCTACCAATTAACATGAAAAAAAATAGGTTTTATTCCAAAGCAAATTTCACATTTACACGGCAATCTATTTTAATATTCTCAAAGTCCAAATCAGGCACTTCATTCTCTACCAAGGCATCTTCTGTTACACCAGCCGATTTAAGCATCATTGGACGGGCGTAATTACGCACATTGCTAAAATCGTTTTCGCTGATATAAATGGCTTTACCCAAAGGTTGGTCGATGGCATCGGTCAAAATTTTGGCTTTTCTTTTGGCATCTTTCATCGCCATGACACGAGCCTCGTCTTTGTATTGCTCAATATTTGAGCATTTTATTTGACTGATAGAGACTTCCGATATACCAACCTCGTCCAATGCCAATAGCACTTGCATGGTTTGTTTGGCAGTTGATGTGCGCAATTTATAGGCTTTGCTCAATTTGATATCGCCTTTACGCCACTTGCGGCTGTTAAAATCGCTCGACATATCTACTACAGTCAAGTCTTTTTTGGTGTCGATGCCTACTTTTTTAAGGGCAGATAGCATCTCTTTTTCCAATGCTTCTAACGACTGCTTTTTGGCATAATCTTTTTCGTTAATGACGATACTCAAACTAATTTCGTCTGGAGCGACGTATTTTTCGGCTTTACCTATTACCTCAATGTATGGGGTTTTACTAAAATCTTGCGCATACATGCTATTTACGCCTACAGTCATACAAACAGCCATTGCTGCTAACACTAATTTGGTCTTCATTTTTCTATTTTTTTAATTATCTTTTATTGGTTTAACTCTCCCTTATGCTAAATCCTTACTGTCACTTGAATGGGCGAAAAGGGAGGGGTAATGCGCACCTGTTTTACTACTGGGCGGCGAGGAGGAACAGGCCTGCAATGGCTGCAGTGGCGACGATGCCCGCTGTGGCAGTAGTGGCAACTTTTGCCATGCCTCCCATCGGGACGACAAACAGGTTTGGGCTCGGGTCTGTGATGAGGACGATGTGCATGGGCTACTGGTTTGGGTTTTGCCGGTGCTTTTTTTGCCACAGGCTTAGGAGCTTTATGCTTGCTCATTGCATCAAAGTGCCTGTCATTTTTACTTACCTTGTCTTTTTTATGTTTGTCTTGTTTATGCACCACTTCTTTTTTAGGCTTTTGAGGTCCGTCATTATGTTTGTGGTTATCTGCCATTACACTACTTGTTCCTAACAAAAGAGCTACTACACTTGCAACTAAAAATTTCTTGTTCATAATCGTACATTTTAAATTGATTCATATTCGATGTTTCATCAACACGAAAACTACCGGTTTGTTTTGCGTGTTTGTCTCTTAGACATAGAGCGCAAACGATTGTTTAATTTATCGCCCGTTAAAAAATGTTGGGTATTATGAATACAATTTAAATCTACAAACAGGCACCTAAAAAAAAACCTTGCTACAGCATCGTAACAAGGCCATTTCCTACTCGTAAATTTATTTACTAAACTTCTTCAAATTCTACATCCTCTGCCTTGGTTTTGTCAAACCGTTTGTTTCTCGGTGCCGATGCAGACGAAGCTGAGGTTGCCTCTTCTTGTCGAGAAGATGATTGTCGACGTGATTGCTGCTGACGCATACCCGTACCCATTACCAATCGTAAAATAGTAACAATTGGAACAGCTATAAGCAGCACAAAAAGAAATACGATAAATAAAATAAAACCACCCATATCTATTCTTGTTTAGGTCTACAAAATGAACGAATCACAAAAAACAGGCCTAATAGGATGAAGGGAATACTTAACAACTGTCCCATATTTAATAGCATATCCGCCTCAAATGCGACCTGATCATTCTTGATAAATTCCAATAAAAAACGAATCAAAAAGAACAATGCAAAAGCCGTGCCACAAATTAATCCTTCGCGTTTGCGCGCATCGGTAAAATAGTACATGCACAACAAAACGATAAAAAGCAACAAGTAGCTACCTGCCTCGTATATTTGTGTGGGATGACATGCCGGTATCATTTCCAAGGGAGTTCCTGCGGGATATTCGCGCAAAAACTTAAATCCCCATGGCAAAGTGGTAGGTCCACCATAAATTTCAGAGTTCATAAGGTTGCCCAACCTAATCATAGCACCTACAAAAACAGCCGGCACCATGAATCTATCGCCCAACCACAACAAAGGTTTCTTGAAAGAATACTTACAAAGCAACCACAAGGCAATAAAAATAGCTATTACCCCGCCATGGCTTGCCAATCCCCCTTTCCATACCATAAATATTTCGGATAGGTGTTGGCTATAATACGCCCAATCGTAAAAGAACACATGTCCTAATCGAGCGCCTACGATAGTTGCCACAATGGTGTAAATTAGCACTTTATCCGCCCACTCTTCTGGCACTCCTTCGCCCTTAAACATTTTAGCAAGCAAGGTAATACCCAACACAAATCCCATGGCATATAGCAAGCCATACCATCGTACCTCTACCGGTCCTATGGCAAAAGCCACCGGATCAACGTTCCAAGTTA
The DNA here is from genome assembly GCA_017508305.1 of Paludibacteraceae bacterium. GTDB lineage: Bacteria > Bacteroidota > Bacteroidia > Bacteroidales > Paludibacteraceae > Enterocola. The sequence goes on from JAFVZF010000093.1 coordinate 41,661, forward strand.
TGTATAATAAAGTATTCATAAATTTACTCTCCACCAAGAATCGTATTTTATAAAAGGGAATTTAAGGAATGCAAGCAATGATGCAAAAATCACCTTTTAAAATCAATTCTTACCGCAACATTGTTTATATTTCTTACCACTGCCACAAGGACAAGGATCGTTACGTCCTACCGTTTTTTCGGCATGAATCGGTTGCTGTTTTTGACGCTCACGAGTATCTTGTCTACCCGCCTGCATAATATCCGTTTTTTGCGATTGATATTTACTATAATCGTGGCGTTTTTCGGGAGCTGCTTCACGAACAGCATCGCCCTCGCGTACCGGAATTTGAGCACGCATCAACACTGTAATCGCCTTATAGTTAATAGTTTCTATCATTCGTTTAAACAAGTTATACGATTCTAACTTGTAAATCAACAATGGATCTTTTTGTTCGTAGCTGGCATTTTGTACCGATTGACGAAGTTCGTCCAACTCGCGCAAGTGCTCTTTCCATGCCTCGTCGATGGTATGCAATAAGACTTGTTTTTGGAAAGCTTTTACCACCTCTTTAGCGGACGAGCGATACGCAGCTTCCAGATTTACAGGAATATTGTACATCAATTTTCCATCGGTAAACGGAATAATGATATTTTTATATTGCTGTCCTTGCGTTTCGTACACATTCTTGATTACCGGATAGGCAATTTCTGCCACTCTGTCTACCTTGCGACGATAAGCATCCATTACCATTTCAAACAGCTTATTGGTAAGGGTGTCGGCTTTCATGCGAGACATCTCGCCCTCTACTTTTAGATCGATGGCAAACCAACGTAGCAATTCGTGGCGCAATTGCTCTACATCGCTACTTGCCAAGAAATCTTCTGCCAACATAGCCACTGCATCGTACAGCATATTGACAATATCCATTCCTACTCTTTCGCCCATCAAAGCATGACGACGACGCGCATAAATAACCTTACGTTGTGCATTCATTACGTCGTCGTATTCCAACAAGCGCTTACGAATGCCAAAGTTATTTTCCTCTACTTTCTTTTGTGCACGTTCGATGGATTTCGAAATTTGATTGTGCTCAATCATTTCGCCTTCCTCAAAGCCCAAGCGGTCCATGATATTTACCATACGATCCGAGCCAAACAAACGCATCGACGTATCTTCGAACGATACGTAAAACACCGAAGAACCCGGGTCACCTTGACGTCCCGAACGACCACGTAACTGACGGTCGATACGACGGCTTTCGTGTCTTTCTGTACCAATAATCGCCAAACCGCCCGCTGCTTTTGCTTCGGGTGTTAATTTAATGTCAGTACCACGACCTGCCATGTTGGTAGCAATGGTAATAGTACCGGGACGACCCGCTTGTGCCACAATGTCAGCCTCTTTTTGGTGCAACTTGGCATTTAACACTTGGTGAGGCATCTTACGCATATTAAGCATTTTGCTCAATAGTTCGGAAGTTTCTACCGATGTGGTACCAACCAACACAGGGCGACCTTCGCCTACTAATTTTTCAATTTCGGCAATAACGGCATTGTATTTGGCGCGTTTGGTTTTGTACACGCGGTCGTTTAAGTCAAAGCGAGCAATGGGACGATTGGTGGGAATAACCACTACATCCAACTTGTAAATGTCCCAAAATTCACCAGCTTCTGTTTCGGCAGTACCTGTCATACCCGCCAATTTGTGGTACATACGGAAATAGTTTTGCAACGTAATAGACGCAAATGTTTGCGTAGCCGCTTCTACTTTTACACGTTCTTTGGCCTCAATAGCTTGGTGCAAACCGTCCGAATAGCGACGACCATCCATGATACGACCGGTTTGTTCGTCTACAATCATTACCTTGTTGTCCATCACCACGTATTGATCGTCTTTTTCAAACAAAGTGTAGGCTTTAAGCAGTTGATGAATGGTATGTACACGTTCCGATTTAACGGCATAATCCTGCATCAACGCATCTTTTTGAGCCACTTTTTCTTCGTCGCTCAAGGCTTCTTTTTCTATATCCGCCAATTTACCTCCTATATCAGGAAGCACAAAGAAAGTATTGTCTTCTACGTCCGACGAAATAAGGTCGATGCCTTTTTCGGTTAAGTCGATGCTATTGTGTTTTTCGTCGATAACAAAATACAAATCGTCCGTAATTTCGTGCATACGACGATTGTTCTGCTCCATATAAACCGCCTCGGTGCGCAACATACCGGCTTTTACGCCTTGCTCACTCAAGAACTTAATCAAGGCCTTGTTTTTGGGAAGTCCTTTAAAGCTACGGAATAACAAGATATTACCCTGCTCTTGTTCTTTAGCATCGTCCGATGCTAACAAACGTTTTGCTTCTGCCAACATCTTGGTTACCAATTTCTTTTGTTCTTCTACAATGCGTTCTACTTTGGAACGGTATTGTTCAAAGAGTTGATCTTCGCCTTTGGGAACCGGACCGGAAATAATCAATGGTGTACGGGCATCGTCTATCAACACAGAGTCCACCTCATCGACAATGGCATAATGACGTTTACGTTGTACCAAATCGGAAGGAGACGAGGCCATATTGTCACGCAAATAGTCAAAACCAAACTCGTTATTGGTACCAAAAGTAATATCGGCATTGTAAGCATTGCGTCTGCCATCAGAATTGGGACGGTGTTTATCGATGCAATCTACACTCAAGCCATGGAACATGTACAATGGACCCATCCATTCCGAGTCACGTTTTGCCAAATAGTCATTGACAGTTACCACGTGTACTCCGTTACCTGCCAACGCATTTAAAAACACCGGCAATGTAGCCACCAATGTTTTACCTTCGCCGGTTGCCATTTCGGCAATTTTGCCTTTGTGCAACGCCACACCACCTATCAATTGCACATCGTAGTGTACCATATCCCATTTTAGCAGGTTACCACCTGCCTCCCACTGGTTTTGGAAAATGGCCTTATCGTCCTCAATGCTGACAAAATCAAACTTTACAGCCAACTGACGGTCAAAGTCGGTAGCCTTTACCACCAACTCGCTGTTTTGTGTAAAACGCCGTGCTGTATCTTTAATAATGGCAAAAACCTCAGGCAAATACTCATCCAACGCTTGCTCCTTGAGTGCCAATATTTCGTTTTCCAATTTATCTACCTCAGCGTATTTCTTTTCGCGTTCGGTTAGGTCTGTTTGCTCTATATCGGCTTTAATTTGATCTATTTGTGCCTGCTGTTCTGCTCCTCTTTGCAAAATATCGGCACGAATAGCCTGTAAGCGTTCGCGCAATTGGTCGTGTCCATAAGCCTGCACCGTAGGTTCAATCGCTTTTACCTTATCGATGTAAGGCATAATTTCTTTCAAATCGCGTTGCGATTTGGTACCAAATAACTTTGCTAATAGTTGCGAAAAATTCATATTGTATCGTGTTTAATTATTTCTTTTTTATGATAAGGTGCAAATGTAGTAAAATAAAGGTGAATTGAGAAAGGAGAAGGGAGAATTTATATTTTTTTGACGTTCGATAAATCACTTCTACTCAGTCCCTGAAGCTTTCGGGCCCTTCGACAAGCTCAGGGACCGAATATAACAAACGACAAGTTACGAGTAACAAGTGAGAGCAATCTCTCCTTTCTCAACTATCAACTCTCAACTAACTAAGCTCCAATTAACGGCGTCGCGCGCACGGTACTTGAGTTGCCCCAGCAACATTGCATTGGAGGGGGATGCCAATAGTGGGTCTTGTTGCAATATTTCTTGCACATCGGTACGTGCCTGCTGCAACACCACTCCATCGTTGGACAGATTGGCTATACGTAAGGTAAACGGAAGCCCGCTTTGCATGGTTCCATCCATATCGCCCGGACCACGCAACTTCATATCTGCCTCTGCTATTCTAAATCCATCGTTGGTTTCGGTCATGATCTCAATGCGTTTTCGAGTATCCGACGATAGCTCGTATTTGGTCATCAGCACACAGAAGGACTGATCGGCTCCTCTGCCCACTCGCCCCCTTAGCTGGTGCAGTTGCGCCAAACCAAAACGCTCGGCATTCTCTATCACCATTACCGATGCGTTAGGCACATTAACTCCCACTTCTATAACGGTAGTAGCCACTAATATACGGGTTTCGCCCGAAACAAAACGTTGCATCTCCACCTCCTTGTCCGATGGTTTCATTTTTCCATGTACCATGCCTACCGACAACGTTTTAAAGTGCTGCTGCATAAACTCGTAACCGGCTTCTAAATCTTTCAAATCCGACTTTTCCGATTCTTTAATGAGCGGATAAACCACGTATACCTGCCTGCCTTCGTCCAACTGTTTTTGCATAAATCGCAACAAATTATTGCGCTTATTTTCGTACAAATGGTAGGTTTGTATGGGTTTCCTTCCGGGGGGCAACTCGTCTATAACCGACA
>JAFVZF010000094.1 GCA_017508305.1 Paludibacteraceae bacterium
ATTAAGTGCTATCTCACTATTATATTCTTGTGGAGCTAGAATAACATAACCATTATCACTCTTAACTAATAAATGGCATCTTGAGTTCAGAATCACTTTATTAACATTAAAGCGTTTTACTGCTTTGCAAAATAATAATAGATAATCTGCTCGATAAGCATAATCGCGATGAGAATATAGTCTAACTTGCTTATCCTTCAACTGCTTACCAGTCAGGCCTTTACTTTTTATAAATTTAATAACATCATCTGCATTAAATTTAATTTCTACCTTCATTTTTTTATCCTTTTCTTCAAGTAAAATATGCCATTTTGGGTATGGTTTATATTTAGTTAAATCTTCGCCTTTTTTGCCAATAACTTTTCCTGATAGTTCAGCATTGAACAATTCTTTGTCTGCAATAAAAATCCACCCATCTGTAGCGACAGCATAGCCTTTAGGGTCGTGATAAACACCCATTAAAACAGGTCTTAATTTATCTTTCCCCACAAAGTCGTATAGGTTGATTTTTGCTTTTACAGTTCCTGTAGATTCGCCATTATTTTTTGTAGCCTTTGTGTCTTGTGGCTGTTTTGTAGCCGCAGTTCCTGGAGCCGGAGCATCTTTAGGTTTGTACACAATAGCTATGGGGTAAGCTGCTTTTTCAAGGGGCAAACCATTGTTGCTTACGTAATCTTTAATGCGAGCCACTAATTTATCTGCCACAGGTAGAATTTGCTTAAATTCGTCTTCTTGCAGATACGCCAATTTATTAAGTCCATTAACGTATTTATCCCATGGTTTGCATAGGTAAGCGTTTTTAGATTGGGTTTTGTAAGCAACGTATTGCTCAAAGAACCGGGCAAACACCTCGGTACGTCTATACCAGTATGGACTATTGGGGTATGTTCTTTCAAACAACTTTTTAAAAGAACCGGTTGTTTTTACATAGTCGACAATTTGGTTTACCATGGCGCGCATTTCCCAACCTACATTGTCTGATAATGTAGCAGCTGTACTTCTGCCACCAGATAGGTAAGCGTATGTTTTGTGCTGATCGCAGAATGCACCTATATTAAAATCGATAGCATGGCCATACTCGTGCGCTAATGTGCCTGCACCAGAACGTTTGGTTAGGTTTATCATATTCTCTACGCATTCAAAGTGTGCGGCAGCACCTTTTACGCCACGGGCACCAAAAGCAATACCAACATTACCATCAAATCCTACATTTTTGCCTACAAGTTTAGAAAGCTCGTTAATGGCAGCACCTGCACTAAGTAGGTGGTCGTATCGTTCGCCTTGGCCTAACCAGTTGCCAAATTCAACGCCTTTAAGGCTAAATTCGTCCAAGAATTTACGAATATCGATATCGGGTGTTTTGCTGGTAATTTGTGTACGATGCTTAGCGTTTTTGCCTTTGTCTAATTGCCCCGGATTATTTAACCACCATTTTTCGCTACGGCCGCCTCTAATAGGAGTTTTGTATGTGTCGGTTATCTTTTGCATGGCTATTTCTTTTTAGAAGTGACTACATTAGGTTTAGGTATCTCAAACCAGTTCTTTTTGTTTTTAGATTTTTTGCAAGTCTTTTGGCTGGCAACACGAAGTTCACTCTTGTGCAGCTTCGCTATGGGATTTTTTAGTTTCATAGTGTTAAATTTTATTGTTATTTTTCGTCGTTGTCGGATGCCTCGATGCTGAAATCGCCTTTTTTTATTCGAATTGCTCTATCGCCAATAAGACGAATAACGAGAGGTAGCTGGGCAATGAAGGCCAGACCCATCAACTCGCCGCCAGCTTGAATAACCGAGTTATCGATAACACCAATAGGTGGAAGCAAGAAACCGCATACAAACAGCCCCAACATAACAATGGTTGTCAGGCAGAATAGAAAGTAACTGGTAGTATGGGTATATCTTATCATATACCCTCCATTTCTGCAACCGCAAGGCGTGTGTAGATTTCTGGTGCCATTTCTTTAACAGCTGCCTTGCAACGAGCAATATTCTCTTCTTTGTGTTTAAGTGAACCAATGTAGTGCGAAATACCGCTGTGTCGAAGTTGAAAGATTTCGCTTACATTCTTACACAAGCGTTTTACAGGATATTTCCCCTCTACGCACAATCTAAAAAGATTAGCTTGTTCAAAAATCAAATCGAAGATAACTCTTGGGTTACACTGCATAATCGCATCAATAACGCTACTATTTCTTTTGAGAACTGCAGCATACTTAAAATACTCGTCGATGTACCTATCCTTTAGTTTCTGATTATTGATACCAATAACGCCACAACAGAACGATCCCTTACCAAATAATACGTCTGCATTACGTATAAGAGGTTTTATCAATGTGATTTCTCTTTGGTAGGTAGGCTCGGAATTTTGTACAATCACTTCGTTCATTTCGTAGTTTAGCATGGCAGCTGCCAAAGGATTAGTAAGGATTACATCCCCATCGATGTGAATAGCTCCCAGTTCTTCTACTTCTAACGCCTTAAATTTGGCAGACGCAAACAAATTGCGATGCGTATCTAAGGTATTTAGATCTGTGTAAATATTGTCGTATGGCAAGTCCTCTAATAGCCGTGCTCCTAAGTCGTCGGTGTGCAAATTAAACTGACAATTGGGGAATGTTTGCTTAGCAGATAAAACACTCCAGGCTGTGTACCAAAAGTTATTAAAACTTTTTTGGTTGTTGAATCGATAGGGAGCCTGTTGCATAGGCTTGGTCGATAAGCTGTGAAATAGCTTTAATTTATTTACAGGAGTTGTAATGCTTGTAATCTCTCCTGTGCTGTTATATACTTTCATAGTTCTTAACAAGAAGAATAAATTGATGTAACTTCGCTATAGTCTAAAATATCGTTGTTTTCATCTGGCGACGTATAATCACCTGATGAATCACTTAATGTAAGCTCGGGTATGCTGTCTAAATATTCCGAAATAAGAATAGTGTCTTTATTACCTCGTCTAATAGTTTCTAATTCAATTGTGCCAACCATACCAAAATATATAGGTAATATGTAGCTATTTTGGGTATTATCCCAAATAAGGTTATATCCACTAAGTGGCGTAAACGTTGCGCCTTCTGCTGTTAGACGTAGATAAAAAGATTCCTTCGCGCGCAGCATAATGGTAGCTTTGCCTCCAGAATTAAAATCAGCAGGTAATGTAATCGGAATCTCATAAAGAGAGATTTCTCTTCTTTTTTGACAAAATACAAATGCTGGATTGTTATGCCCTTCCATCCAACCTGGTATAGATCCTATCATCAGACTCTCGATAGAATCTCCATATGTACGACACCCACATGTATCATAATAGGATATAGTGCCATCATTATCAACCAAAAACCGAGCTATATATACATAGCTGTCATATCTTATTCTATCAACATCATCTATAATACATATTCTATCTGTCAGTGGAACTAAGACGAATTGGTTCTTCTTTAGAAAACCAGCTGCATATAATTCAGATAGATACCACAAAATTTCATCCAGATTCATCATGTCCGGAAAATGAAGTAGATAATCAGAAACACTATAATTTATATATGTCTCTATGTCAGATGCTTTGCGGGCGTAGTGATACGCAAACACTTCGTGTGGATCTAAATCTTTTGACGAATTTATTCCCAAATAAGAAGCGAATAGCTGAATACTTTCTCGCCAAAAATCGATTGCCTTACAATGAGAACATAATATAGATTCGAGTTCAGATAAAAAGCTCACAGGTGATTCGTAACCTTCACCATCATAAGTACACCCAAAAAACACAGCGAAGGGATGTTCAGATTCTGTTCGTAATCGTAAAAAGGAGCTATGATTATTTTGGGTTTCGCATGTAGAAGCAACAATGTTTGTTTGACCAAAGATTGGTTGTACTACTTCTTCTTTGGGTGATACAATTATGGCTGTATCCAATTCTGCCACCATGTTTTCTTGCAAAGAAATAGATTTGTCTATATTGGTCAGCAGCTTGTAGGTGCGCGCCTGGTTACCGACAACAGCATTATTGCCATTGGTATCGCATCCGCACGAACAACAACAAGAAGGTATTTTATAGCTCATATACTTTTATATTAAAAATGAATACTCTATATTTTCTCTATCTGTAAAAGGTACATTCCTTTCTAAGCTACCATTGCTCCACTCGTAAGTGGTAATGCCTGTTGCTTTATCGCAGGCAATACGCAATATACAGTATCTGGCTTCGTCGAGATTTTTAGTGCCGCGCCTGGCATAACCCAAGTATTGAACATGATGTGTTTCGTTGCAAGCTTCTGCAACAACACTTACCGGCTCTTCTCCGCCTGGTCTAAATATGATGTTGTCTGTCATAGTGTTATCCAAAATAAAGGTTACTTTCGTTGTCGCGACGGGCTACTAAGCCTGTTATTACGTTACCACCTGCGTATTTCCATTTGGCAAATTCGCTGGCTATGGTAGGGTCATTAGGGTTGGCTTTGATCTTTTTTAGTAGTGTAGATGATCTAAATGCCGTTTCGCCGAGGTTGAAAACAAAGCTCACCAAGGCATCAAATTGATTCTGGTTGATGGCAAGACCTTGCCTGTTCACAGCCTTTTCTGCCCGGGCAATATCTTCCATTAGCCACTGTTCTGCCTGCTCTTGGGTGCATGTATCGCCCATGCTTACACCTTTCGTATGACCGTAGCCGATAGTCCATACATCTGCACTACATTGGTAAGCTGTAAGGCGCAGTCCCTCGTGTTTCTTTATTAGGTTTAAACCATTTGCTGATATCTTCATGTTGGTTCTGTTCATAAGGTTAAAAATGATATAACAAATAGCAGCTACCGTAAGACTTACTACAGCAACCGAGCTAATTATTACTATTTGCTTGTTAGTTAGCGTTTTCATCTTCAAGAGAGTTTGCTAATTCATTCCATGCCTCTGTGTCGGTTACGGTTATATCGCCAAATTGCTCTAAATTGAGAGGCTCAATTTCTACAGTGCCAGTAGGTTTTGGCGATGGTTTTAGCAAAAAATAAGTTGCAAGCCCTAAAGCAATAATGATAACTGCTACCACAACAGCTGCTATTGTTTTTTTATTAGAATACATAGTTGATGTTTTTTGATGCCAAAATTTCGTTGACATGGTTCAAATCTTCGGTACTTAACTCATCTTGTAACCATTCGCGGAGCGTTTTACTTTCTCTTACTCCAAATGTTTTATTAAGACTTTGCAAATCGCTATAAGAGTTAATAGCGCCAAAAGCATCGAAAATAGCACTCTCGTTTGTTCCCCAACCACTCATAGCTGTGTATAGCTTGCTTACAAGTGTATTGATCTGAGATTGGGTTACAGTTATCTTCTCTGTATCGATCTCTTTGTTGACCTCGTCGATAAGTTTGCTGTTAGTAACAGCATCGCCAATTCTTCCTTTAATAGAAAAGATAGCCCATGTTACCACAATCAATGCTAACACGCAGCCAATAATCATGGCAATTTGCTTAGGTGTAATTTTAATTGGAATCATAGTCCATACTTTTTAATAGTGAAATACACGACAATTGGCACCACAATTGCCAAACATAAATACAAAGCCGACACAGCAGTAAGGTTGATATCTACACCAACATTACCAATATTGCCTAAAACCGTTTTATTTGTTGTTTCCATAGCTTAATCTCCCATGTTACATAAAATCATGAACAGCAAAAAGGCAATCAATGCCAACCACCAGTTGGTGGCAGGGTTGCAGTTTTTTTGTATAACAGGTGCAGCTGCTGGATGCTGCGCTGCCATAGCTGCTACCAAGGCATCTTGTTGCGGAATGCTTTGGTTCAGTTCTTGCGCATTGGTAGTGGTGTCGATGGTTTCAATGCCCGTTATAAAAGCTGCTCTGTCGAAGGCTTCCAATTTGGCAAGAAAATCCATTTCAATATCACCACTGCTGTGTTTTTTGACTTCTTTTGCGTAAATGCTTAATTCCTTCATACCTCAATGTTTTTTTATGAAATAATTCTGCCGTATTCGTCAATGGTTAAATGACGGTAATTAGATGATCGTCGTAGCATGACACTACCAGCCAATTGTTGCAAAGAATCCCAGAATAGGATAGATGTGTTTAGGTGCTTAAACTCTGCATTAAAATCTCTGTTCTCGTTCTTCACTTGTGCATAGCAGCTTTCAAACCATACATAAAAGTCGCGTTCGTTGTATTGGCAGATTTCGGTAAGTGCAGCTTCTATCTCTCTCTTCACAGCAACAATGCCACGATTTTTAAGTTTGTCAGCCACCAAGGCAGCCTTGGATAGAATGTAGCTCTTACGAGCATTCCATTCTTCACGTTTTTGCTGTTTTAGCTCTTTAAGCGCTTTACTAACCATCAATGCAGTAGTTAGATTCTCTGGAGCATCTACCCCAGCAAAATTGTGGTATTCCTTTTTGGCGTCGATCAATTCCTCTGCCATCTTTGCATACACCTTCGTAGCAGTTAACAAATCGCCGGGGCAGCTATTGCCAGTTGCTTCTTTGTATGCCTTTTGGGCAGCTTCTAATTCTTTTTGGTCTTTTTGTTTTTCCAGTTCAATTTGACGCTCTATATCATCGGCGGTCATCGTTGCAACTTCGCTAATGTCTTCGTTGCTAGTTTCTTTGATATATAGGTCCAGAAGAGCATCGCGTTTGTCGTATTCATCGATGTATTGGATGATCATGCTTTTACTCCAAGTTGATTTAGGAGCTTCGCCATATCGATTGGCATACTCGATGCGAAGGCGATTGTATTCTTCGTCTTCTTCCGAGAACTGTACGGCTGTTACAGCTTCGGTAGCAGCTCTTAATACACTACTCGAAACGCCTTTTTGTTTTTTCTCTTCAGTGGTTGCTTCTTGTTTCTTGCGAGTCATAAAATAGATGCCCAGCGATATTGCAATCACAGTGAAGAGTATAATCAATGTTTTTTTATCCATACTACTAAAAATAAAATTGTTACTAACATAGCTACAACCACTACAAAGCTTCCACGAGCACTACTTCCATCTGCATTGGCAAAAAAAGGCGAATCAAGTAGCAGTAAGGCTTCTTTGCTACCATCCTTAGCAGCTATTTGTAAAGCTCGTTTTTGCGCATTGTAAACCCGCTCTTTGTCTCCATGGCTAATGCTGCTAACGCTACGAACGTGGTTTTTAAGCGAATAAGGTTTTTTTAGTGCCATTTTGCTGAGTGCGTAATTGTCGGCAGCTACTTCGTTGTAAGTTTTTAGATCTCTGTGTCCTCGTTCATGATTCAAAACAAACTCTTGTTCCTGCTTACTAAGTAGTGGCCATATAGAAGCATTAACCTCTATACGACCCGTCGGCACAAAGCATCTTGCGGGATTGCTGGGTGCGTCCTTAAATTCAGGAACAAAAAAGATTTGTTCTTTCATGATTAGAAACGTTTTTTGAAGATGAAAATACCCGCTACGACAACAACAGCCATAATGGCAAGGACAATCCATAGCATCTTCTTGCTCGATGCAGCTTCTTGTTCTGCCAATTCTTGTTTATGCAATAGTTCTTGGTTGGCAAGTGCATCTTGTGAGCTATTGGCAGACCCCATGGAGAGAAGAGAGGTACCAGCACCACCTAAGATGCCGCCAACGAGCGTCATCCAATCAAAACCGCCTGCGTTAGCATATCCATTAACGGCAAAATACTCTTCGGCATCTGGGTATAGTTTCTGCATGCACTCTTCCCATACGTCAACGTTGGTGATGTATAGGTTCTGAATGTCACGAAGTGAAATTTCACCTTCGTTGCGAAGCGGAACACCAGCTTTTTCAAGGTATCTAAGGACCAATACCTTAGAAGCTTTTACTCTTTCTAATAGATTTTCTAAGATTATTTTATTGTTCATAAGTTTTATTATTTAGAAACAGAGAGGGCATCGCTGACGCCAACACGGCGGGCGACGCCCTCATTAAAATAAGATTTATTAACCCTATACTAATTTAGAATGGCTTATTCTTGCGAACGCAACAAAGCAGCAGCAACAGTTACTTGCGCATTTTCTGCTTTGGTGCACAAAGCTTTTGCGGTGTCAACTGATGCACCAAACGTAATAATTACGTTTACGCTACGACCTGCACGTACTTTGTAAAGCAAGGTCGATTTGTCGCTACACAACCAGTCGCCCAAACCAGTGATTTCTGCATTTTTGGGGTTGTTGGTTTCTTGCGATTGTTCGTCGCTTGGTACACGCGATTCGGTGTGTACAGAGCCAAACAAATTGTCTTTAACAAAAACAATAGGTTCATCCAATTGTTCTTCGTCGTCAACTTTGAATTTTACCGACAAAACGCGGCTTGGATTGCTTGCCAAGTAAGCAGCCAACATGCTTGCGCTGTTAGGAGTGCCAACTACGGTCAAATCGGTGTCGATTGCACCATCTGCCAACAAATTGTAGCCTTCTTTGATGCCACCAATAGTCTTGTTCAATTGGATGCCGATGCTTTTGTTTTCAGATTTGTTGGTAAGTTTAATGCTGAATTTTTTGCCACTTTCGCCCTCACGAACAAAAGAAGATGCTTTGCCAAAATCCAATAATGGATCTGAAGCGCCTACGTATTTTTGACCTTCTGCTTTTGCAGCTAAGGCTTTGTCAAACGCTTTTTCGTCAATGGTCATTTGTCCAACTTTTTTCATACTAATACTTTTTTAATGATGTAAATACTCAAATGTTATTCTGCTGCAGCAGGTTCTTCGGTTTTTGCAGCAGTAAGTTTCTCGCGGTTAGCGTAAACTAATACGCCAATGCCTACAAGGCATACAATGCCGATAATTACGGCGGTTTTAGTAGAGTTCATGTTGTTTAAAATTTAGTTTGTTAGTTATGCTTGCAAACTTAAAACACCCACAAAACACACTTTCCGCTTTTGGCAATTTTGGGCAACATTTGGCAACATTTGGCAATATTTGGCCATTTTTGGCAAACTATTAGACAAAAAATAATCCCAACACATTGCTGTGATGGGAGCTTTCCTTATGTTAAATGTAGTGTATTATTTGATTACTAAATAATCATATATAGCTGCAACCTGTTTAGGCGTAAAGTAACGCTGATAGCGTGTTATGCCTAAACTGGTAGAGATAGGATGCAGCCACTTGTTAAGTGTTTTTACTGTACATCCTAATTCATTGGCTATTTCTTGCCTGGTCTTAGTACACATGTTATTCACTACACCTTAATATGCCTGTACACGTGTAAATCCTTTTTTGATTGCTCGTTTACGTATTGTTGGCAGCGGGCCATAAACTCGTAGTTTACAATGCAGTTCTTACGCATTTTAATGTTATCGCACGTCTTAAACAGTATGTAATCGCTGCAAAACGTAAAGAATACAGGCGGTACCTGCGTAAATCCATGGCCAACGGCAAATACATCTACACTACGCTGGCGGCGACGAATAAGCAAATCCCGTACGCGTGGGTCAGTGTTGTTTTGAAAGTAACTTCGGCAATCGTCAAACACCAATATGCCTTTTTTATAGAATTTAATGGCATCTAACGTTTTATCGGGATTGTAGATATGTCGGCACATGCCTGTAAACTCAAAATCCTTTTTAAATGTAAGCTCGTTAACTGGTAAATCAGTCCATTCTATATCGTCCGGAGTAACAATAAGTGCTCGCTGTCCACTCTCTGCCAGTATCTTGCGGAGCATGGTAGTTTTACCGGTTCCGTTAGTGCCTAATAGTATAACCAATTTAGCCGGGCGTTCCATCTGTTTCTACTGGGGTAGTTGGTTTTTCTGTATTTTTACGTTCTGCTCTTAGCTGGTGCAATGTCATAGCCTTACCTGCATAAATGGTAATCAAAACAATAACGAGCCCCCATGTAGGTGACACATGGGCGTTGTTGTGCTTTAGCACAGTAGCCAAACTGGTAACTACCTGTGCACGCTCGTCGGCAGTCATGCGGAACGGCGAGGCGTCGCCCCCGTTAAACATCCCCATTACACCCGAAATCATCGAGTCGGCTCCAATGGTAAGACCTTTACTTATCTCTCGTGCCTGAGCCATGCTCATTACATTGCCAACCGGTATGCCATTTTCTTCTGGATCTGTCGGTTCAAAATCATTCTCTTCTTCGCCAAAATAAGGATCGTCTTCGATTTCTTCATTAATACCCATATCTTGCTTAGGCTGTGCAAACTCGCTTTTAAATGCAGTTAGGTCGCCGTCGCTAAAGGTGTATTCGCTATCGTTTATATCGTCATTTAGAGCCATATGCGTCAATTATTTGCGTTAGAAAATCCGTAACTTTTATTTTTTCACAGTTGCTTACCAGCTTGTCGTCCTTGTCGTAAATACATGGTATAACATAAGCATCACCCGTTTTATTCACAATAATGGTATATGCAGCATATTCGCCCTCTTCGCGCTTGCAAGGCATGCTGTTTAGTTTCTCTGCAATAAATGTATTAACCTGACCAAGGTATTTTTTTGCCTGTGGCATAAAGGTTCTTAATATCGATTCAAACATCATTTAATTACAAAGTTTTTGAGTTGTTTAATGCTGGTAATAGCAGGGTTGATTTTTTGAGCTTCTTTTACAATCTCATCATCTGTAAGCACCCAGTCGTAGAACCATTTATTCCAGCGTTCTATGGTGTAACGTAGGAACATATCCTGTAGAATGTCGATAGGTTTAATAGCACGTTTGTACTTGGCAGATAAACGTTCTGCTGTAAGTATAAGTAATTGAGCCGGGAACTCTTTCATAAGGTCTGTTACCGTTCGGTCTACTTCTGCCTGTAAACGTTCATGCAAAACCGTTATTTCTGTCTGTAAACTTGCGTTTTCTTGCTGTAAACTATCTGCAAACTGTGTCTGCTCATTACGTTTACTATTAGATTGCTCCAATTCAGTTTCTAATTTTTGGATGTATTCTGCTTGTGTAGCAACCAATGCGGTAGTTTCGTCGCTGTCGCGTATCACTTCTACCTCTTTTACTTTGGGGTTGGCAAAGAAATCCAATACCTTTTCAAAAAAAGCAGATTTAGAAATGGGATTCGCCTCGTTGGCTTGTTCGTGTAGTTTGTTAAAGATGTTGATGTATTCGTCCGATAGTCGAATACTAAACGTTTGATTGGCCATTTGATTACTGATTTTAAGTTTGTTTGCCCCAAAAGTAACTGCAAACACCCTCAAAAGCAATAGATTAGCCTAGAAACCGCTAAAACTTGTTATTACTGTAATAATATGCCCAAATTTGTGCCCTTTTTGTATCTTTTTTGTAGCCGTTTTGTGTCCTCTATAACTATCTATATGTCAATATATTATATTTATTGCTCTTTCAAAGGCTACAAAGATACAATTTAAAAGGGTAAAAATATAGGTGGGGTTAAAAAGGGGTAACGGGGTCGACAGATGCACTCCCTCTTAATACTCCGTAATTCGGCATGGGTGGTATAATCTTTGTAACTGCCGAACAGCGGGTGAGGTAAGTGGACAAAGACCAAATTTTGGGCAAAAAAAGCGACCGCATCGATGCGATGCAGTCGCCTGGTATAAATATGATTGATAGAAGGAATATTAGAAAAGATCTGAATGCGAACCGGTTCTAATTAACGTTATAATCTTGAGGTCGTTGGTGTCACTCTTTTCGTAAATTAGCAACCAATCAGGCCTTATATGGCACTCTCTTGCTCCTTTATAGTCTCCTTTTAGTTCATGGTCACGATAGTAAATAGGTAAAGGAAAATCCTTGGCCAACATGTCAATTACCTCTGCGATTTCTGCTTCTGGCAAATTCCTTTTAAGAGCCAACCGCAAGTCTTTCTTAAATTGATTAGTAGAAACAATAGTCCTCATCTTACCTCATTTAATAGGTCATTAAAGCTATTGTAACGAGTAACCTTACCTTGTTTTGCTTCCTGAAATGCTTTTTTAGTCGTAGCATTAAATTTAGGTGTTTCATCCTCTATGATTACCCCTAAACTTCTTAAATAACCTAATAAACTTTTTCCTGTATTTGTTCTTTCGTTAATATTGATTACGTAGGTTGCCATAACATTGTCCTCCAAATATTTCTTTCTGCAAATATAATGGATTTTGTTTACAAAAAAAAGCGACCGCATCGATGTGATGCAGTCGCCTGTTCCTAGGACTTTTTTGTATTAAGTTATGATTTTGGGCGGTTTTTATCGCACCAGTCCACAATCTCTTGGGTATAATAGATTGCATCTTTGGCGTTACCTACGCCCTTATAACCATCATATCCCATGATAATATGTGCAGCTTGATATTGATTAACAAGAAAACCGAGAAGTTTCTTGTTGCGTTTAGATGCCGCTTCTTGAAAATCTTTAATATCGAGACGCTGTCTTGGTTTTTTCTCAATTTTAAGAGAATAACAAAGCGCAATAATAGCACCAGTCCATAGAGCATGGCCAGCCAATTTAACGTACTTAGAATCTTCGTATGAACGAGTTTCCGGATTTAGTATTGCTTTCTCTTTTAGCAGCGTTTTAGCGTTATCGATATAACGCTGTGCTTCTTTAATAGGGTCTTTCATTTCCATGATGTTATAACGTTACAAATGTATAAATATTTTCGTTAGCACCAACTACTTTTAATGGTTTCATTTACCTCGTCTTTGGTTTGGATGTAGAAATATTCGCGCTGTACGCCGTTTACTTTTCGTGTGATACGTTTTGCTCCTTTGCGCAGCGCTTCTGGATCCATGCGGATAATGTGTTCGGCATTTTCGCAAAATGCAGCCAAGGCCTTCTTAAACTTCTGCTGGCTCCATGTGCGGTTGCCCGTTTCGTCGCGGAAATTCTCAAAAGCTTCTTTGCGCGAAATAAGCGTATCTAAATTATCGCTGCCGGGTGCAAAATATAGTTCTGCCCATTCCAAAAATCCGCCATTGCCCATTTCAGCAATATTGATGCGCTTATATACGTTCTCCATGGGCGGTCTTACTACCTCACCATTGGCATTGCAGCGCAAATAAAATTGCAAACAATCCACGCAGAAATTATAATCGGCATTATACTCATCTTCCGTGTAGTTATATTCATACAAATCTTTACCAAAGTCATCACTTATTTTATGTGAACTATCATAAGATTTACTAGCTGCATGATAATAATCAC